>JAFAVL010000686.1 GCA_019242465.1 Chroococcidiopsidaceae cyanobacterium CP_BM_RX_35
TCGTTTCTACTTTGAAGCGCTCTACCGAGCTGAGTAAGCTACCCGCAACGCTCGCAAAGCTCTGGAGGGAACCAGAAACGCGCTGGGCTTCTTGGGAGGTTTCTTGCGCTGTTAGCTCTACGGATTGCATCACAGCAGCCACAGCACGGGAACTCTCAGTTTGCTCCACTGTATCAGCAGTAATTGAGCGTACCAAAGTATCGATTCGATTTGATACTTGCACAATGTCTTCTAGCGATCGCTTGGCTTGTTCTGCTAGATGTGTCCCTTGAATGACCTGCTGAGTGCCTTCCTCCATAGCTGTCATCACAGAACCTGTTTCACTCTGGATTTGTCTGACTATCTGTTCAATTTCCTTCAGTGCCTTAGCAACCCGGTCTGCCAGTTGACGCACTTCGTCAGCCACGATGGCAAAGCCGCGACCCGATTCACCAGCACGAGCCGCCTCAATACTGGCATTCAATGCCAGCAAGTTGGTTCTGGAAGCAATCTGGGAAATTAATGCCACGATTTTAGAGATTTCTTGAGACGATTCCGCTAGTCGCTTCACCTTGCGGGTTGTCTGGGCGACAGTTTGCCGAATTTCTAAAATCCCTGCCACTGTTCGCTCTACCGCATCACCGCCTTTTTTCGCTGTGGCGGAGGCAGATCGAGCCACAGCCTCAGCTTCCCGCGCACTTTCCGCTACCCGCTGAATCGCGTCTGTCATCACCTGAACCGAGTTCAATGTCACCGCCAATTCTTCTGCCTGTCGCAAGGCATCACTAGACAAAGCTCTGGCGAATGTCTCACTATCAACTGCTCCTTGGCTCACTTGGCGGGCTGCTAACTTCACCTGTTGCACAATTTCCCGCAAGTTGTGAATTGTGAGGTTGAACGAGTCGGCTACTGCTCCTAAAACATCTGCACTGACCGTGGCTTCCACTGTCAGATCGCCTCGAGCCGCTCCTTCGACATCATCCAAAAGCCGAATGACTTGACGTTGCAAGTCTTCTTTAGCTCGTTCCTGCTCTTCAGCCTTGCGTTGCGTCTCCTTAATCGTAGCAAACACAACTCTGCTCATCTCGTTGAATTCAGATGCCAACAGACCGAATTCATCTTCTGAGTACACTGTGGCTTTGGCGTTGAGATTTCCTAATCGCACAGCCTCGAATTGATTTCTGAGGTCTGTTGCCGTCTTCTGGAGCTGCTTAGATGTTTTCCGTCCGAGCAACAAAGAAGCCCCGCCGCTAGCAATCAGTGCTGCCACTGCCATCACTCCACCAGTCGTTCGTACAGCAGCACGACTTGGTTGTGGTACCATTAGTGCTGCTGTGAGACTACAGGCTGCCACAACAACTGCGGAAATTAGCCCTACGGCACCTGCTGTTTTTAATTGCCTTGTTTCCCAGGTAGCGGGATGAGGTACTGCTCTGCTTGGCTGGATACTGGGGTTAGGCGTTTCTACCGTGCTAGGCGCTACTAGCACATTATTATTTGTAGCTGAATTTGTTGAATCGGCAGCCTTGGAGTCTGGGAGTGCCTCGAATGTCTGTATTGGAGCGACGAAATTAGCACTTCCCGTTGACGGCTCCACACGATCTAAAGTATGGCTGGAAATGTCAAACTCATTTTCTACCCTCGACGTTCCCGCCAAGCCAAAGTTAGCCTCAAGCGCATCCAAATCGAAGTCTAACTCACGCAATCCATTCAGGTTATAAGATTCCTCCTGAGGTTTCCTGCCCAATAACAGAGTTTCATCTTCTGCTGTATTAAATTGCAAGTTCTGGTCCAACGCAGGCTGTTGAGGCAACTCAAATGCTTCAATTGCACTTGTTTCTTGCTCCTGGATGTGATGCTGAGAATCAGCCAAAGGGGTGTGAGGATGATGACCCAATTCTGGCTCCTCAGTGCGATTCCAAAGCGTCTCGCCAGGCACTTGCTCTACATGCAAGACACTATCTTCAAATGGATTGCTGTGGGCAGTTTCTCCTAAATTCACCTCTGGTTGAGGAGAATCTGATGTGAAGGGGTTAGCAAAAGCATCTAATCCTGTTGCCTCGGTCGTACGTTCTGCTGGAGATGCGGCTCTAGAAATTTCAAAGGGATTGTGGTGAGGCGTCAGATTCAACTCGGTTTCATGTTCACCCTTCTGACTAAAAGAGTTAAAGTCAAGGTCATTAGGATCGAAATCATCCAACATTGCCAAATCCTCTAGTTCTGGTTGCTGACTTGCCTGTCTTGAGGAAACAGCATCGAAAGAGGGTTCATCAACGAGGGATTGTTTGAGCTGGCGCTCTTGAGCTGGCGCTCTTGAGTCGAGGAGGACGCTGGGGTCGGTCGCATCGACCCTAAGAGCGTCCGTGCGGTTGGGGTCGGGTGAAGCCTTGAGTGCGGCGCTATGAGCTGAATGGTCGTAACTTTCGTATTGACTCACAGTTTCTAGACCCTTATGAGCATAGTCAAGAATTTCTGGGTCCTCTGTCAGGTTCAGCACTGCTTGATATTGTTCTCGCGCCACGTCATACTGTTGGAGAACGCAGTAGATGTGACCCTTCAAAAGACGACTACTAGGATCTTCTGGAAACTTCTGGACTAATCGGTCTACCAGTTGTTCTGCTTCTCCGTAGTTGCCTTGGATGTAGGCTTTCTGAGCCTGTTGATATTCTCGGTCGTGAGCTGCACTTAATGACATTTACCGCCTCCGCTGGCTGAATTTCACGCTATCCATCGTCCGCTATGTAAAATTGCCGTCTGATCCAGCAGTCGGATCCGCTGGTTGTTTTTTTCATCTAACAACCACTCGCCCCGTAGGAATAAAGCCATGCTATCCGGCACCTCTGTCGCTGCCGCCTGCACCCTTTCCAAATCGAGCCAGCCCATACCGACAATCTGGTCAACTGCCAACCCCAACATTGTGTCTCGATCTTCAATAGCAATCACTGGAATTTCTGCTCGCTCTGTATTCAAGGCGGTTGGCTTTCCAAGTAATTGACCGAGGTCGGCCACCCAAACCACTCGCCCTCGCAAGTTTATAGTACCCAAAAGCAGAGGAGAAGCGTTCGGGATTGGGGTAATGCGGTCGAGCGGAGTCGCGATCACCTCCCTAATTCCCGTTGCACTGAGTGCAAACTCCTGATAATCTTCAGAAGAAATATAAAATCGCAGGTAAAGCTCTCCCTCAGGTCTTTCGAGTTCTTGGAATTCAGGCGCTTGACCCCGGCTACTGTTTGTTAGCAAATCTGGATTTCCAGTCATAGGCGATGGCTCGATTGCAGTAGTTTTCTGACTGTCCCTAGAAACTCCTTGGGTTGAAACGGCTTGACAATGTATGCATCTGCACCTTGCTTCATGCCCCAATAACGATCAAATTCTTCACCCTTAGTTGAACACATGACTACCATGACGTTTTTGGTTTCGGGGTTAGTCTTTAGCCTACGACAAAGCTCGTAACCATTCATTTTAGGCATGACAATATCCATCACAACTATGTCTGGGCAAGAGAGCTGAATCCGCTCCATTGCTTCAACCCCATCGTTGGCTACCGCAACCGTCAGACCAGTACCCTTTAGGATATCTGAGATTATCTCCCTTTGGGTAGGACTGTCCTCCACCACCAGAATTGTACTCATAACTGCTAGTCTCCCTGCTGGCTCAAACATTCCTCGCTCGGAACGAGTTACCCTTGTCCGCCCTTAAAACCTTAATCAATAGAATACATGAGTTGCCGACTAATCGACTAGGCGGCTCTGTTGAAATGTGAGCTGTGTATGTAATATCAATTACTTCTCATTTGTTAAGCTCTTAACAAGTTGAGGTTACAACAAAAAAAGCCTAAAAAAATTGATAGATTGAAAATGTAAAAATTCAGCTCGAAAAAAGATGAAATAGCGCTATACAATAAGAGCTTAACGCCGCTTTTACAATACATCCAAGCGAAATTTCACTGATAACTCCAAAAGGTTTAAGCTTTATTCCTGGTCGATTTCAGTAAATTTACGGTGGTATGAATAAGAGCTACATGTTCTATTCCAGAATAGAGTTTAATGATGCACTTGAGGGTTGCAACTATTGTCCTTAGTCAAAGTAGAATTGATATAATTTTGCCACCCTAGTTTCCCTAAAACGGAATAAGGCAGACTTAAACCCTTGGGGAAAGATTTAGTCAACGGTGAGACGGCGCTATGCGCGAGGGTTTTCGACGCCAGTTGCCTGCGACGGGAAACCCGTCTAACGCTTCGCTAACGGCTAGCGAAGCGTTACCCGAAGGGTACACCGCCTTTGCACGGGGACGGGGTCACCGTTCTCACAAGGTAGGCAACCTCCGGAGCCTGGAATTCGATTCCAGGTCGGTCGGCAGAGCTGTGGTGACTTCGTGAAAGCTGCGTTGACTGAGTAGTGTGATCGCAGCAGCAATTCCGCGGTCCGAGATTGGACATCAGAGACATCAAGAGGGCAAGCAGTGTGCTGTATCTAGCAGAAGTACAAAAGCAAAAGACTGGATTTATGGGGGCTGCTAAAGCAGAACTCAAGCTGCTGGCTTGTCAGCGAGCCGATCAAAGTTGGAATCCTTTACCAAAAGAAGAATTGATTCCTGCTCCTTCCGAGGAAGCCAATAACTTGAATGATGGCGTGTTAGTACTAGCTGACTTAAATCTACAGCGGCAAGTGCAGCGTATTCAAGAAGCAGGGCGTCCACTCGTCAGCATTTTGCAAAACTTCTCTCGCCAGTTGGACAAGTCTAAAAGTCAAGAAGAAGAAATTGCTCAGTGGAAGCAGTCCTTGACGTATCAAAGTCAGGAGCTGAATAGCCGCCAGATGGAAGTGGAAGCGCGGTTGGAAGAACTGCAACAGATGGAGACAGACTTTGAACGGTTGGAGGCGCAGCGCCAGGAAATTGAGACGGCACAAGAGGAAAGTCAACGTCTAAGAGCCGAGGTCGAGCGGCAGCGTCGGGAGCTAGAGGGAGCCTGGGAACAGCTGCTGGGTGAACAGCGCCGTCTACAGGAGCAAAAGACGACTGGTTTGGAGCAAGAGCAAACTCGCCAAATTCAGGAATTACTGGCTCGCATCGAACACGGTATGACTCCCGCAAAGGCATTGCTGCTAGAGATAGATCCCTCTTTAGATGTGGTTGCCCAAGAGCAAGATCTCCTGAATCAGCACTGGCAACAACTCAATGAGCAACGTAACATTGCCCACCAGCAGCAACAGGAAGTCACTAACCTTGCCCAAGCTTTGCAAAACTGCCATTGGGAATGGCAACAAGCTCAAAGTACTCTAGAGCGGACAAAATCGGATCTGCAGGCGCAGACGTCGATTTTGCAGACTAAGCAAGAGCAAGTTCAAATGCTAAGTACGCAACTGCGCCAATCTGAGGAGTTATACCAGCAGATTCAAAACCTGAGTGGCGAATCTTCAGATCTTGAAGTCAGCCAGACATTAGACGCGACAGCGTTAGAGAAGATGCCTCTAGATCAGTTACAACAACTGGTGCAGACTTCTACTAACATGCTGCAAAAGGCAGAGCGATTTGTCAGTGAGCAGGAAGAAGAGCTAAAACTTCTCCAGCAGACAATTGCAGAACTACAAGCAAGTCTCCTGCAGGCAGCAGAATTTAACCGACAGTCCCTGGAGACAGAATTGGCGGAGGAAAAAGACCGCTATCGCATGCTCAACGAAACTCTAGTAGGTCAACGCCGAAATCTGCGAGATCGGCAAGGGGCGCTAAAACAGCATCAGCATGTCCTGCGGCGTCGACAAGGCAATACCGTGCAGCAAGGGCAAGCGCAGGAGAACCTTGAGCCGATTCTGGCTCAAATTGCGGCACAGAAACAACAACAGTCTCAGGAGCTGCAAGAGCTGGAACGGCAGATTGAGCAGATACGCTCTAGCATTCAGATAGCGTCGGAAACAGTCGAGGGTCAGTCGCGATCGCAGGAAATGCAGCAGCACGAGCTGCAAAGCTTAGAACAGAATTTACTTTCCCTGCGGACTGCGACAGCAGAAAAATGGGGGCGAGTTAATCTCTATCAAGAGATGCTACAGCCAGTTCAAGACTGCCTTGATGGACTGCGCCAGCGGCTAGAGGCTTTTAAGCACAACCTCGCTCAAGTAGAAACAGCTAGTCATGACCAACACCAAACTATTGCCCAGATTCGGCAGACTCTTGAACATGCCACAACTGCAAACGGCTGAGGTAATCCAAGTGAAAAGAGGCAGGGGGCAGGGGGCAGAGAAGAGGTAGGGGAGCAGAGGGGCAGGGGAGCAGGGGGGAGAGAACACTCTTACTAAGAACTAACTGCTGCCTCTTTTTGCCCCACCTGGAGAGCGTCCCCCTCTCCCCCCTGCTCCCCTGCCTCTTCTAATGGTGCTGTAAGCTTTGCTAAAGCCTGTTTCAGCAGTGGCGGCAACTGGCGCATAATCTTTCCTTTCGGGCGCTCAACCGCTACTAACGTTACCTGTGCCTTGGCATATAGCTCTTGCCCATCTAGGGATTTAATTTCGTAATCCCAATTAATTCGGACACCGTTCATTTGTAGAAGGCGTGTCTTGACAATAGCCGCCATTCCCATTCGTAGCGGACGATGGTAGCGGATAGAAAGCTCAACTACTGGTAAATCGCATCCCAGGGCTACTAAATCAGCAAACTCGATGCCAGTGAAGCGCAAACACTCTATCCGTGCCTCCTCCATCCAGGTGAGATAAGCACCATGCCAGACAATGCCTGCATAGTCGGTGTGATGAGGTTGCGCCCGAACTGTATGTTCAAACCAACGGTTACAATCCACCTGCGGCAGATTAGGGGCATCATTTGAATGTTTGGATGAGAAAGACAAAGGGGTTTTCTGTCCTCAACGAGTTTTTGCGGTATCGAGTGGCATCTAGGACATTGCATCCTCCATTATGCAATGTTAAAACGTGCGCAATGCTGCAAAAACTGCCTAGGGATCTCTAATCGCTCACCGAAATGGAGATGGATATAGGAGGCATGAATATTGTGCAACTGCCATCCTTCTAATGTGGATGAACTCTGCGGCTCGTATCCTCGTGTTTGAAATAAAGGCTGGGTTGCCATTTCTGTGAGACGTGAACGATGAAACTCATGACCCCATACTACAGTCCCAGCATTTAATAAGGGGCTATCTTGCAGCGCAGTTGCCTGCCGATAGCCTAGTGTTAGACGCGAACTCATCACAGCAGTTGTCGGTATGGCTCCCACCATCGCCCAGGCTTTCCCATCAAAATCCACAATCTGCTGACACAAATACATTAACCCCCCGCACTCAGCATAGGTAGGTATCCCTGCCTGAAGTGCTGCTCGAACAGCTACACGAGCTGTGTAGTTCTCTGCCAACTGTTGTGCAAAAACTTCTGGAAAACCACCTCCGAAGTAGAGTCCCTGAACGTTTTCTGGTAGAGCCTGATCGCTGAGAGGACTCCAAGGTATCAGCTGGGCACCTAACTGTTGCAGCAAGTCCAAATTGTCTTGGTAGTAGAAACTAAAAGCGCGATCACGAGCGATTG
>JAFAVL010000014.1 GCA_019242465.1 Chroococcidiopsidaceae cyanobacterium CP_BM_RX_35
GAATGTAATTCAACATGAGTATCCTTTGAGCGATGAAACTAAAGATGAGTTGAAGCTTCGTCAAAGGGATTTAGGGCTTAAATCTGAGGACATAGAGCGAATTGAACAACTAATTCTTGCTCAGGCAGAAGCAGGCTTAAGACTTAAAGAGGACAAAACCGTTCCTCGATTGCTGACCCCGCCGAAGCCAGAAATTCCCAATACAACGATTGCTCAAATTCCTCCTGATTCTACACAGGGATCTGATAACAGTACTATTAATCAAGCACCAACCCCTCCTGAGCAAGAAGTTCCCGACGCGACGATCCCATCGCTAGAACCAGACACCCTGCTAGAACAAGACGTCCTGCTTGAGATTCTTGTAGAAATTATAGGACCTATCGCCCCGACTCTGTTACAACAAGTTTCGGCACAAGCATCCAGCACTAAGGAATTAGTGGAGAAATTAGCACTTTACCTTTCTGCGAAACAACAAATTGAGTTTGAAAAGAGGACCACATTGTTGCTCGAAAAAGTAGAAACTTAATTATTTTTCTGAGCAAGGAGCTTCATAGCTATTTCAAGACTAGACTTCATCCGGTTAAATGCTGCTGCTAAAATACCAATTTCGTCATTAGTTTTCTGTTCAAAATCAGAATTTGCTTTGCCAGTGCTGACTGCTTGAGCTAGATTAGCCATCTTCATAATTGGCTTGATTACAGCCCGCTTAAGCAAAAGATTCATAACAACAACGACTATGGCAAAAACACCGAGCAACATTCCCATTACCAAGAGCCAAGACCGCTGCGCACTTTCAAAAACTTTACTAGCTGGAACGTAAATAATTTGAGTAGCAATAATTTGATGCAGCTGCCAACCAAAACCATTTTGGGTTCCATACATTGCTAGCTGACTTTTAGGAGCTGCCTCTGGAGTAGAATGGCATTGGAGACAACTTTGTTGTTCAATAACTAAAGGTCGGGCAATGTAAAATGCGTTTCCTATAGGTAGATTTCGAAAACCAGATATTTTTTTAGTTGCTGGTTCCTGCCTAAAGCTGTTTATAAGCTCGATTTCAAAGTTATCAGCTTTGTCTCGCAAATTAGTTGGATTAATTGCTGCTTCTTTGTAAAACAAGTCTTTATATATTTCGTTCTTGCGTAAATTCTCAAAAACCTTTGTTGCAGAAAAGGCTGCTACTGTTTCTGGAATAAATGCTGGGCTGGTTGCCAATTTAGGTTTTAAGAGAGGGATTATATCATCAGTAGTATAGTCTCTCACTGAACTCATTGTTTGGATGAGAACCTCTGCTTTAGAGGTCACCTCATCCTGGGCTCTCTGCTCGAATAAGCTTGATAAAACAGTACCACTAATTAAAATGCTACCTACGAAAACTAATATCAAAAGCAAGTTGAACTTGTTGGCGATTTTAAAGTTTTTTAACATTTTGTTTGATTGATTGTAGAGGTAGTTCGGAAGCAATACGGAACTTCATTCAGTATTGAATTTAATTTACAGTATAGTTTCTAAAGTAAGATTAGACTAGCGTCTATAGTGTTACGAGCATGACGGTGGTTAGCCTTGATAAACCCAGCTAGAGCGCTTATGAGATTGTCAGAGCTACCTTTGTAACAATATTTGGTGATGCCTTTGAGATTTTCACGTCGTTTGTTTCTTTTACAGATGTTACTCCTGACAGCCCCTTTGAATGCTAAGACCCTGAGGAAGGCTCTGGTGTAGAGTCATTCAGCTTGCGATTGATGACCAAAAGAAACTGCCAGACGCGATCGCTGCTTATAACAAGGCTATCCAACTCGACCCCAACTATGCTCTTGCCCCCGCTCTTGGGCGTAACTGGAACAATGATAGTGCTGAAAGTAGTTTTCACAGCGGTCTCAGGTTGTAATTAAGTGACTACCACAATGCATACAGCACACTTCCTCTGACCAACGCAATTGTTGGAAGTAATCGACAAAGCTGCTAGCTGATATCAATTAGAGTCGAAAGAATGACCAATTGTACAGAAAGATAGTCTCTTGAATCTAGACTTTGAATTTCTTAGACTTAAATTAAGCAGAATGATTCAGGATGAGAATTAAATGTTTTTCATTCTTCGCCACAACAGCAGCTTTAAGTTTGGTGAATTATAGCTAGTAGTATCTTAGATTGGCAATAAACCCAAAGAGTATCTAGCGAAAGAATTCAGAAGGCTTTTATTTTTATCTATGGGTTATTAGTTGTTTTCAACAAAACCAAGATACTCCTGGAAGCTGTAGTGGATCTATATGAGTGCAATCCATTTTAAAGAGGAAGAAAGCATGAAGCGATTGACTATAAGTACGACCCTCATGGGTCACGTTACTGAGGTTAAAGAAGAGGAAAAATCATTCCTCCTCAAGTGCCGTAGCGGCGATGAATTTTGGATTATTGTTGGTAAGGAAACCCAATTTAGATTCATCCAAAATCTGGACGATATCAACCTGGATCGGGTACCAACTCCCCAAGGCTTTAATGCTTCAGAGCCATCGCAGTTGCTGAGAAAGTACATCCAGCTTAATAGCCACGTGGTGCTACAAGGTGTGTACCAAGATGATAATGGTAAGCAGCGCTTTGATGCTCGCACCATTAGCTTACTACACTCATCTGACGGAAATTACCCTTTTGAGGGAAATCGCTGGTGGCTAACACAAATTTCTCGACTAGCAGATAGGTGGCTAGAAGACTTGTTTGGTAGCAAGCAAAGCTATGCCATTGATGACTTCGCTCTTTACCTAACAAATTTAAATATCATTGGACTCCCAGTCGATGATAATATTCAGGAGTGCGCGACTCTTTCAAGGCTGATCTATGGTCTCTCCTCCGCTTATTTGCTAACTGGATGCGAACGTTATTTCCTAGCTGCTCGTGCCGGAGTTAACTATCAACGTGAGAATTTCCGTATCTTAAGTCACGATGGGACATACTGTGTGTGGGCTTTTGGCAAACGCAAACATAAGTATGGTTCTCAACTTTACGTGTGTTCGTTAAACGGAGACGACCTAGACACAATTCCGCTGTACGAGCAAATTTATGCGCTAGCTGGATTATCTCAGTACTACCGGATTAGTTTAGATTGGGAAGTGCTTGATGATATTAAGCGCACAGTTCGCGGCTTTAATCAATTCTTCCTAGACCGAGAATCAGAGTATGGGGATCATGCTTATGGGGATTATTTCTCACACCTTGATTATGTAACATTGAGCTGGGATAGTGATGCTCTCGGTCGCAACCAAGCTAGAAAGAACTGGAACTCTATTGGAGACCATATACCCGCCTATCTAATTAACTTGATCCTGGCTTTAGAACCTTTACCAATAGCAGATCATGAGAATGAGGATCTGGACGAGTTC
>JAFAVL010000645.1 GCA_019242465.1 Chroococcidiopsidaceae cyanobacterium CP_BM_RX_35
TTTGTTCATGGAAGGGAAATTTGTGAACTGAAATGCGCTTACACACTACTAGGCTAACATTGCTCAACGCTCAATATGGATTCCAGGGAGATCTAGCAGAGGAGACACTCAAGGAGGGCTGAAAGCAATGCCTTGCCTCGTCTGCGAGCATTATGTACGAATTGAAAAAAGCCTAGATACAGCGGTAGCTTGGCTTGAGAAATGCCACGATGCGGTCTTAACCACGAGCGCAACAGAGACCAGAAACTTTCCATCGTATTGACATGGACTTCACAAAACCCATCACCATCTTCGTCTCTGGCATACTCTCCTCGGGCATGACACACGCTTTTATGCTGATAGCCCCATGTCTCCAAGCGAGCGTAAATTCGATATTCGTCAGTATAGATGAGAGACCCAGGCTGATATCTTGCACCTCATCGTTCACGTAATCGGACTAAGTAATTGGAGAGGAACCGGGAGAAGATGTTAATACATCACAACGCTATATTCCCCCATCTTTAGAAGGCTCAGCTTTGTCATCATCAAGTTCTGATCTCACGATTTATAGAATAGAGATTGAAAAATGCGTCAAGCTAGTTTTATTGTTCTTGTCTTAGTCGGATTCTTCCTTACTTTAATTAGTTCTATCTTCAACCCAGTTACTTTTCTCTATCAAGTTCTGTCCTTAGCACTATCTACAGTTTTCAGTTTCAACTCTATGTTTTACACTGCTAATATAGCTAAGCCGTTCGAGAGTGTTACTGCAGCTAATCCTTCTGCCGTCGGAATAAGCTTTTTGGCTCCTTCCTCTTCACGAAATATTGCCCAGTTCGGATTCCCATCAATCCCTATCCCTAACTACATTCCAGGTGGTTCTGTCCAGAGGGTAATTCAAGGTGCTGTTGCGGACCAGATTTTGAAAGCATTGGGAGAAACAATTTATAGCGAAGCGCCGATTGTCTCTAGCGCAAAAGATGTTTTTCCAACTGTTGATTCTTTACCGGGAAGCCCATTCAATCCATTGGGAGATCTGCAACAAGTATTTCAACAAATAGGTACTTCCCCGAATGGAACAGTTATGTTGCAACCGGGAGACTATGCTATTCCGGTTAATCTCTTCTGTATGAAGTCTATTGCACACAGTCCTAGTGGACACAAGTATCTACTTGCACCTCTTAGAGGGAAATTAGCTGATGTCATTGTTGCCCTAAATTCTCGCTCAGTAGGATCTGGTATTCCACACGGACAACTCCAAATCCTCTCATGGAATTTGCAAGCAGGAATGAAGTATGAGGAAATGGATGCCTCCATTCAAGCTATAGTTGATAAATTGTTGCCGGATTTCAAACCAAGACTTTCGAGGAGCTTCTACGAGCAGATTCAGTCAACCTGGCAGCATCTTGCAAATACAATTCCAGGCTTACCATCTTTAGATTCAGCCCTGAATCACTTAGGAGAAACTGGCAAAACAGTTCTAACACTCAAGCAGACCCGTGAAGCCTTAATCGAACATGGCAATGATTTTGAATCACTATCCACAATATTAGTCTCATCTAGCCCAGCAGCTTCAACTAGCGATTCAGTCAATACGCCTTGGAGTAAAATCAGTGACCACATTTACGGTCGTATGGTAACGGAGGGTAACTTTGTTAGTCTCGGTACACTTCAACTACGAGTAATGCCAAGCTCCATTAGTTCCGATTCTAACAGAGGTGTTATAGTAGCATCCACTCGTTTAGGCTTCCATTCTAAAGCTGAAACTGACAGCCCTCTTGCTCTTGAATCTATTGTTGCTACTATTACCAGCTTAGTGGCTGATCCACAAGATCCGGCCATTCAGCCCCTTTCCATGTCTCCCGAGGAGCAAATGCCAACAGATGTAATCCAACTACCAGACAAGTGGGGGATTAAGCCTGTCCCTAGTCCAGAAAAAAAATTTAAGGACTGCAATGACTTTGTAGATTACCTCAAAAGCCAACTCGAAGTCGCAAAGACAGTCCCTGCTCTAGAAATTGGGAAGAATACATTCAATTTTTCGACGAACAAAGATGGCAGCATCGAAGCTGTAGTAGACGTTAAATGGTCAATTGATCCGAAAAAATCGACCATCACGTTGCCGCAATTGACATGGCCTAACATGACAGGTGCTGAAAAAGAAGCTTTGAAAGACGCTATGGACGCCTTAAGAGTCCATGAAGAGGGCCATATCCAAGTAGCAGAGGATTTTGCCAAAAGCATCTCCGGTCCAGTATCTGCAACAGGGCGTACCTCCAAGGAGGCAGCTAGGAACCTTGAAGCTAAAATCAAAAACTCTTTTGAAGATATAAAAGCGAAATTAGATGAGCGTGGAGATGAGTATGACTTGGCAACTGACCATGGACGAAAACAGTCTGAGGGGCCTGCAAAAGGTTTTCCTGGTGGGAAAAATGTACTCTTTGCATGTCCCCCTCGTGTTTCTTAAAGTGATAACTTGCACTCTCGCACTCTGGAAGTGAGATAAAGACATAGACCAACATTGTTGCTCTGCCCGTTTATGACCGCCATCCTATCTCAAGCCCAAGCCCTGGTCTCCCAACTCCAGACACTGATGCCGAGTAGCTATCAGCAAGACAGCCTGCAAGCCCTGTTGGGATTGTTCTTAGAGGGTCAAGGATTTCCCTTGCCAGAACACTGCCAGACCAAATCAGCCAGTGCATTAAGTCGATTTCTTAACGAATACAAGTGGTCAACACGGCAGGTGATTAGGGCTGTACGGCAAGCCCTGCTTCAGCAGATTTTGTCTCAACCAAGAGTCGGACGTAAACCAACTCTGCAGGTGATACTCGATCTGACAACCCTAGAGAAGGTTGGTAAGTTTAAAGCATTCAAACATCTGATTCGAGTCTACAACGGCAAACGCGGTCTTCATGTGGTAATGCTATACTTGGTACTAGGGCAATGGCGAGTGCCTTGGGGTTTTCGTGTTTGCCGTGGTAAGAAGGCTTTAACTCCAACTCGGTTAGGATTGTGTTTATTACGACGACTCCCAATAATTTTGACTCAACGGTTTGAAATCTTTGTTCTAGCTGATACAGCTTTTGGTAGCAATGAGTTTGTCACTAAAGTTCGTCAACTTAAACATCATGTCCTTGTGGGAGTTTCTTGCCACCGCAAGTTGGAGGACGGACGCTCTCTTTCACAATTGCATAAGCCAGATTCACCAGCCTTTTGAGTATTGATGGCTGTTTGACTTTCCGTTGTGCCCATTCCCTTATTCGACGTAGGCGTTGGGCAAAATGCCTCTTACTCGGAGCTTTATAGACATGCCAGAGCCTACCTGTCAACTTTTTCCAGATAGTTTTGGTCTTACGACAGCGGGTAGTGATATGGAAGTAGTGGTGAGGCTCAAATCCGCTCCAACTCTGCATTGT
>JAFAVL010000654.1 GCA_019242465.1 Chroococcidiopsidaceae cyanobacterium CP_BM_RX_35
GCGATAGGTCAATTCCTAACTGTTTTGACGCTTGTTCTACTTGGCGGCAAAGAATGTAGGCGGTGTGTGTATTGCCAGTAGTAAAGCGGTCGAACTCTAACTTGATGTTGCGGACTTGTTTGTTCTCCTGCAGATTGAAGTTCTCAAAAATGATCGAAGAGAAGCCGCCTAAAGCGGTAATATTGATGCCGTGCTTTTGGGCGTGAGCCATGGCATTCAGGACTTTGCGCGTTGCGGCTTTAATCCGGCGCGTCGCCAGCATTTCTGGGAGAAAGCAGGACTCCACATAACGACCTTCAATCTTCTGTCCAGTAATACTGGTGACAGTGATGTGATCGACAATCTGCGGCGGAGCGCTACACCAAAAGTCTAGCCCTTGGTCAGCGTATTCTGGATAGCCTAATTCTTTAGCTACCGCTTGGGCATGTTCTAAACTGTTAAGGTGACCGATTAAACCAAACATGAAGTACTTTATTTAGACCTGAGCTGAGGGAGAGGGGGAGTAGGGGAGTAGGGGAGCAGGGGGCAGGGGGAGAAAAACACTATTCCATTGCTTGTTATCAGGCAGAAGTTTCTAGGAATAGTTGACTTGAGACTCCGCCCTCTAAGCCAGAATGGAAGCTAGAGCTTTACAGAAGCGTCCCCTTGGCAGAGCTGAGGAACAAAGTACAATATTTTTACTGTCTTGCTCCCCTGCCCCCTGCTCCCCTGCCCCCCTGCCTCCATTAGGCAGCTTGCAGTCCGTAGGCGGATAAGCGCATAATATCGCGAGTCGTAAAGCCAATATTACTCAAAGCCTCGCCGTACTGGATCATGAAGTCTTCAACTAAAGCTTCTCTTTCCATAGCTAGCGTGCGGGCATCGTCCTCTACCTGTTTGAGCATCTGCCAAACTAGGGGCAGGTTTTGGCGATTAGCTTGCTCTAGTTCAGTTTTGGCGTCGGCAAAGTGGTCTTTGAGCCAGACTTCACCAAAGTTGAGATGGCTGTACTCATCTTGAACAACGCCTTCAGTGATTTTTCGGGCAAAAGCGTCGGCGACAGGGATGTAGATGTTGTAAGCGGCGATCGCAAAGCACTCGATAATCAACGCCTGAATCAGCAAGCAAGTCACGACTTGTCCTGATTCTGCTGCTTGTTGAAAATTCTGGTGCAGTCCGGCAAAAAACTCACGAGCGAATTTTAGATCCGGCGTCACCTGGAGATTCCGACCACAAGCTTCAAAACCCTTTTTGTGGCGACTCTCCATCTTAGATAAGCGAATCAGGTCATCCTTGTGTTCCGGCAGCAGTTCAGCTAATCGGATGTAATTTTCGTGGGCTTCTTGTTCCCCTTCAATCACAATCGCGTTAATGCGACTATAAGCGTCCTTATAGGCGGTGCTGTGGAAATCGATTTCGGAGCTGGCAGCAATTTGCTGCATAGGTCTATTCACTCCTGTTAACGTGTGAACTAGCTGAGTCTGATCGTGTCAACCTTTGTCAGTGTAACTTTCAAACTGCTTCAGATTGACTTAACAAGCACATATGATATCCGTTATATGTCGTAATAGCATACTGTGCATCAGGGAAAATATCACCTTTGATTCTAAAAGCCGATGTTGTCACGTTAATATCTATGCTTAAACTTCAGATAAGAGACAGCACAACGAGATTTTGGGGGCAGATGAGTCTGATTGTGCTACTAATTGGGGCGATAGTGGTATTACTGCCGCTCGGCATTGTCTTTCTGACTTCGTTTGCCCCTCCTGGTGCAACTCCTGATCTTTTGCCTAAAAGTTGGTCTTGGGTCAACTATCAGGACGCTTGGCAGCGTGGCAAGTTCCTGCTGGCTTTCGCTAATTCTAGCCTAGTAGCTTTGGCAGTAACCGGGTTTCAGATTGCTACCTCCGCAACGGCCGGCTATGCTCTGGCTCGGCTGCACTTTCGAGGGCGACAAGCGCTGCTGCTAATTGTTTTGGCGACGCTGGTGATTCCATTTCAGCTTTTGGTCATTCCGATTTTTCTCGTCCTTAAATGGGGACACCTGATCAATACCTACTGGGCTCTGATTCTGCCGACAGCTGCTAACGGATTTGGAATTTTCTTACTAAGGCAGTATTTTCAGACAGTGCCAGTGGAATTGGAAGAGGCAGCTGCCTTAGATGGGGCAAATCGGCTGCAAATTTTGTGGCGAGTGATATTACCACTGTCTCGTCCAGCTTTGGTGACGCTGTTTCTGTTCACGTTTATTGGTGAATGGAATGACTTGTTTAAGCCTTTAGTCTTTACGACACGACCAGAGTTAAGGACAGTGCAATTGGCATTGGCAGAGTTTCAGGAGCAATTTACGAATAACTGGCCGCTACTGATGGCAGCCGTGGTGATCGCGACTGTGCCAGTGATACTCATATTTCTCGTTGGTCAACGACAGTTTATTCGAGGTATTGCCACAACTGGGATTAAGAATTGAATGCGTTTTCCTGAATCTGGAAGCGGATGGTGCGAGCACCTTCACTTGTGGTAGGATTTCCTAGCTGAATTTCCACCACTTCACCAGCTAAAGATTCCAGGCAACCTAAAAGCGATCGCAGGTGAGGGGTACTGGCACCAGTATCCACATAGAGTCGGTCGGCTAGACTGCCAATCCGCTTCCAGGTTGTGTAGAGTTTAGCGATCGTTGCCTCTAGTACAGATGCCTGATTCACCAGGTCAGCGGCTGTGTTGATACACCCTAGCCGTAGGGCTTCCTCTAGCGCTCTCTCCATGTCGAGGGCTGCATCATTGAGGGCTTGGACTTGGGTAGCAGCGTTGAGGTATTTTGCGAGGCAACGAGCCTCTGTTGTGACCTGTTTGAGCGTATCTACGTCAGGATGCTCAGAGACTTCCTGTTGCAGAGCTGTTTGGTGGGAGGCTGGTAGTTTTTCCATTTCCCGCACCAGTGGAGCTAGGTAACGAGTGGGAAGGGAATGTTCGACGGCTTTAGCTTTAACTGTATCAGGTAGTAGTTCTGAAGACATGGCTGTCCATTCATCAGCCAGTTGCCGCACTTCTCGCCGGGTGATGCGATCACCGTTACGTGCTGCACCAGTTACTAGTTGTTGCACTTCTGGATCAGCCTTGGCTGTTTCAATAAAAGCTCGTTTACTGAAGCATCTCACAGATGCTGGATCAAGCTGTCCCTGCTCCATCAAGGTATCGGCACTGTTAGCTAGCTGAATCATAGAATAAGCCTGGCTTTTGCTAATCTCCCGCTCTTTTAGCCAGTTGAGAAAGCCACTGCCACGTCCGTCTCCAGTTTTTTTCTCGCGATCTCGCACAGCTCGCAGAATCCGTCCCCGCCAGATCTCGGTTTGCAAGTCAAAGCGATCGCACACTTGCCAAGCCGTATCTACCTGTTGCTGAAACTCTTGCTCTGGGAGCTGTTCATCCTCTGGGTCAGGTAGCTGAAAATTCAGCTCAGCTGACCCTTCTAGGGCAGCTGCTAGGTCAACGAACTCGAACTGCCGTGACAAAGCGGCGGATCGCGGCTCGACTTCGTCAGTATGAGAATCAAGGGACTTTACCATTAGAAGCAACTAACACGCCATATCTGGCATATTATTGCATGTTATTTTCAGGGCAACACTCTAAGGGTAGTGCTTCTTACCCCTCTTTCCCTTTACCACTTCTTATAGGGCAGAAACTTCCCAGACATAATGACTTTGACGCGATCACCTTTGGGATCTTCCTCTTTTTCGACATCCAAAGTGAAGTCAATGGCGCTCATGATTCCATCACCAAACTTTTCATGAATCACGGCTTTGAGCGGCATGCCGTACACCTGCATAATTTCATAGAGACGATAGATTAAAGGGTCAGTCGGCACTACAGGACCAAGTCCTTTAAGAGGAAAGTCTGTGAGTTCTTTAATATATTTCGAGTCAAGCCCTAAAGCATAGAGCAGTTTACTCGCCTCTTCTTCAGAAGCACTAGCTTGACGGTGAATTACAGATGCAATCCATACCTCGTCACGTCCAATCATCTTTTCTAAATCGTTAAAGCTTAGTCCTTTGTTTTTTTTTGCAGCCAAGAGAATTTGAGTAATTTCGGAAATAGACACTTAAAAATCCTTCATCCAATGGAGAAATCATACGTGTAATAACGCAAATTTTTTGTAACATATCACACATAAAATCAAGAAAAAATCCCCCACTTGAGGGTAGGGGACTTTATCTAATCTAGCTAAGTGTTAGCTCTAGCCGAACTTACCGGCCGTTGAGGCGATGAGGAAGGCCGCAAAGGTCAGGATATAGCCAACCGCAAAGTGGGCTAGACCAACTAGACGACCTTGGACGATGGACATAGCGACAGGCTTGTCCTTCCAGCGAATCAGATTCGCTAGTGGAGTGCGCTCGTGTGCCCAGACCAGAGTTTCAATTAACTCTTGCCAGTAACCTCTCCAGGAGATGAGGAACATGAAGCCAGTAGCCCAGACTAAGTGTCCGAACAGGAACATCCAAGACCAGACTGCCAGGTTATTCATGCCATAGGGGTTATAACCATTGATCAACTGAGCTGAATACAGCCACAGGTAATCGCGCAGCCAACCCATCAGGTAAGTTGAGGATTCGTTGAACTGAGCTACGTTGCCTTGCCAGATACCTAAATGCTTCCAGTGCCAGTAGAAAGTAACCCATCCAATGGTGTTCAGCATCCAGAACATCGCGAGGTAGAAAGCATCCCAAGCGGAGATATCGCAAGTGCCACCCCGACCAGGACCATCGCAGGGGAAGGAGTAGCCGAAGTCCTTCTTGTCAGGCATCAGCTTCGAGCCACGAGCATCCAAAGCACCCTTGACCAGGATCAAGGTAGTGGTATGCAGACCTAGCGCGAAAGCGTGGTGGACGAGGAAATCGCCAGGACCAATGGTTAAGAACAGAGAGTTGGTGCTGTTGTTAATAGCATCTAGCCAGCCTGGTAACCAGACGTTACCGTAGTTGGGCCATGCTGTAGTCGCAATACTGTCTGGATTTGACAGCAACGTGTTTAGCCCATACAGCACCTTGCCATGAGAAGCTTGGACAAACTGAGCAAACACTGGCTCAATCAGGATTTGCTTTTCTGGCGTGCCAAAGGCTACCACAACGTCATTGTGGACATACAAGCCTAAGGTGTGGAAGCCCAAGAACAGCGAAACCCAACTGAGGTGGGAGATGATCGCCTCTTTGTGCTTCAGCACCCGGTCTAGCACGTTGCCCTTGTTTTGTTCAGGATCGTAGTCTCTCACCCAGAAAATTCCTGCGTGAGCAAAAGCACCCACCATCAAGAACCCAGCAATGTACTGGTGGTGAGTATAAAGAGCTGCCTGCGTTGTGTAATCCTGCCCTATGAAAGCATAGGGAGGCATTGCATACATGTGCTGCGCCACTAGGGAAGTGATGGTTCCCAGTGCTGCCAGTGCTAGAGACAACTGGAAGTGCAGGGAGTTGTTGATTGTGTCGTACAGCCCTTGGTGAGGCAAGTTGAACTGACCTTCTGTTTTGGTACCAAAGAAGTTCTTGGCGTTCAGCATTTCTTTGATGCTGTGACCAATCCCAAAGTTGGTCCGGTACATGTGACCAGCAACGATGAAGAGCACGGCGATCGCCAAGTGGTGGTGCGCCATATCCGTCAGCCACAGTGACTGAGTCTGAGGATGGAAGCCTCCCAAGAAGGTGAGAATTGCTGTTCCTGCACCTTGTGATGTACCGAAGATATGCTCTGCTGTGTCTGGGTTAGCAGCGTAGGCACCCCAATTACCTGTGAAGAAGGGCTTTAATCCTTCTGGATGCGGCAGTGTCGTCAGGAAGTTATCCCAACCCACATGCTGTCCGCGAGATTCTGGGATTGCCACATGCACCAAGTGACCTGTCCAAGCCAGAGAACTGACTCCAAATAGACCTGCCAGGTGGTGGTTCAGCCGAGGCTCAGCACTCTTAAACCAGGACAGACTCGGGCGAAACTTGGGCTGTAAGTGTAGCCAGCCAGCGAATAAGAACACTGCCGACAGCACCAACAAGAACACTGAACCCATATAAAGGTCATTGTTCGTCCGCATCCCAATGGTGTACCACCAGTGGTAAACACCAGAGTAAGCAATGTTTACTGGGTAGGTAGCGCCACCTTGAGTGAACGCATCGACTGCGGCTTTACCAAAGTGAGGGTCCCAAATCGCGTGGGCGATGGGACGGACATTGAGCGGATCTTTAATCCACTGCTCGAAGTTACCTTGCCAGGCGACGTGGAACAGGAGGCTGGAGGCCCACAAAAAGATGATTGCCACATGACCGAAGTGGGTAGCGAAGAGCTTTTGGTAAAGATTCTCCTCCGTCATGCCATCGTGGCTTTCAAAGTCGTGAGCCGTGGCAATCCCATACCAGAGCCGACGTGTGGTCGGATCTTGGGCGAGGTCCTGGCTAAATTTGGGAAATTTAGTTGCCATGTCTTTTACTAAATCCTGCATTTAGCTATCAGCTATCAGCTCTTTTGGCTAAGATCTGACCGCTGATAGCTAGAATCCTAACCTACCGAAATGATTCGCGCCTCGAAGAACGCCCAGATAGTGACAATGGCTCCGAAGAGGTAGTGAGCTACCCCGACAGCCCGACCCTGAATAATACTCAGAGCGCGGGGCTGAATTGATGGCGCCACATGTAACTTATTGTGAGCCCAAACAATCGACTCGATCAGTTCTTGCCAGTAGCCACGACCACTGAACAGGAACATGAGGCTAAATGCCCAAACGAAGTGAGCGCCCAAGAACAGCAAACCATAAGCCGAGAGTGATGTCCCGTAGGACTGAATCACTTGAGCTGCTTGTGCCCATTGGAAGTCACGCAACCAACCGTTGATGTTGACTGCACTTTGAGCGAAGTTGCCACCAGTGATGTGAGCTATGGTGCCATCTGGATCTATTGTCCCCCAGACATCCGATTGCATTTTCCAGCTGAAGTGGTAAACCACGACTGAGATGCAGTTGAACATCCAGAACAGACCAAGGAACACGTGGTCCCAAGCGGAGACTTGACAAGTACCACCGCGGCCAGGACCGTCGCAAGGGAAGCCAAAGCCCAAATTTGCTTTGTCTGGAATCAGACGCGAACTACGGGCAAACAGCACACCCTTAAGCAGGATCAGCACGGTAACGTGAATGGTGAAGGCGTGAATGTGGTGGACCAAAAAGTCCGCTGTACCTAGTGCTATAGGCATCATGGCGATCTTGCCGCCCACGGCAACGACTCCACCTCCGAAGGCATAGCTCACAGGTTCCAAAGCATTGGGAGCGGTTGTGCCCGGAGCTAAGGTGTGCAGATTCTGTACCCACTGGGCAAACACTGGCTGCAACTGAATCGCTGTATCCGAGAACATGTCTTGGGGGCGACCCAATGCTTGCATAGTGTCGTTGTGAACGTACAAGCCGAAGCTGTGGAAACCCAGGAACATGCACACCCAGTTCAGGTGCGAAATGATCGCATCGCGATGTCGGAGTACCCGATCCAGCACGTTATTTTGGTTCACCACCGGATCGTAATCACGCACCATGAAAATGGCAGCGTGAGCGGCACCGCCAACGATCAAGAAACCCCCAATCCACATGTGATGGGTAAATAGGGACAGCTGTGTAGCGTAGTCCGTTGCCAAGTATGGATACGGAGGCATCGCATACATGTGATGCGCCACGATGATGGTAAGGGAACCCAGAAAGGCCAGGTTAGTAGCCAGTTGAGCGTGCCAAGATGTTGTCAGGTTTTCGTAGAGCCCCTTGTGGCCTGTTCCTGTGAAAGGACCTTTGTGGTTCTCTAGAATTTCCTTAATGCTGTGACCGATCCCCCAGTTAGTGCGGTACATGTGACCGGCAATGATAAACAGAACGGCGATCGCCAAATGGTGGTGAGCTGTATCTGTTAACCACAAACCACCCGTTACTGGGTTCAATCCTCCCTTAAAGGTGAGGAAGTCAGCATACTCACCCCAGTTCAAAGTCCAGAAGGGCAATAACCCCTTGGCAAAACTGGGGAACACCTCAGCCATCAAGCCACTGTTTAAGATGAACTCATGGGGCAAAGGAATGTCCTTTGGAGCTACCCCAGAATCCAGAAGCTTGTTAATTGGCAGAGAAACGTGGATCTGGTGCCCAGCCCAACCTAACGAACCTAATCCAAGCAGTCCAGCTAGGTGGTGATTGAGCATCGACTCCACATTCTGGAACCATTCCAGTTTCGGAGCCCGCTTGTGGTAGTGGAACCAACCGGCAAACAGCATCAGCCCTGCCATCACCAGTCCACCAATCGCAGTGCAGTAAAGCTGGAACGTATTTGTGAAGCCAGAAGCGCGCCACAACTGGAAGAAACCAGAAGTTATCTGAATGCCGTGGAAACCACCACCGACATCTGCATTCAAAATGTCTTGACCAACAATTGGCCAAACGACTTGGGCACTAGGCTTAATACCTATAGGATCGCTTAGCCAAGCTACATAGTTTGAAAAG
>JAFAVL010000721.1 GCA_019242465.1 Chroococcidiopsidaceae cyanobacterium CP_BM_RX_35
GGACCAATTTCCAGAGTTGGCATCTCGATCACAGTTGCACCTGAACGCCGTAGGTCATCACTAAATTGACTAGACTGTCCAACAGAGCGTGTGACTACAATGGTTTTACCACTAAGCGGGTAGTAAGTATGGTTGGGAATTTGCGCCTCCGGTAACACATTATGATTTTGCAGATAGCTACGCAACCTAACAACCTCTCCCACCACGATCACCACAGGCGAGAGGGACATCCCAGCCGTTTGCGTCACAATCTCCTCCATCTGGGCTGAAACAACCTGTTGATCGAGACAACCAGCTCGATAGATCATGGCAACAGGGGAATGCGGCGATCGCCCATGTCGCAAGAGCTGATGTACAATCTCAGCTAAATGTTGCCCTCCCATCAAAATCACCAACGTCTCAATCCCTGCTAAAGTCTCCCAATCCAGTACGCTAGGGTCATGGGCAGTGAGAACGGCAAAACAGCGGCTCAGGACTGGATCTGTAAGTGGAATTCCTGCCAACAAAGGAGCCGCCAAAGCTGAAGAAATTCCTGGTACCACCTCAAATGGACAATCACCTGCGACCAAAGCCTCAATTTCCGCAGCAGAGCGACCAAAGATAAAAGGATCGCCACTCTTGAGCCGCACAACCTGTTTACGCAGATGACACTGCTCCACTAGCAGATGATTAATCTCTGATTGCGGCGTACTTGGTCGTCCACCTCGTTTACCGACATCGAACTTAAGACAACTGGGCTTTACCAGCTGCAGTAACCTAGTATCTACCAGGGCATCGTAGACTATCACCTCTGCCACCGAGAGCAGCTGTTCAGCTCTCACTGTTAGGTAAGCCATATTCCCTGGTCCAGCCCCTACTAGATAGACCTTACCAGTGCTTTCATTCATGATTTAGCCTTACCGCCCTTGTAATGAATTCTAGGTTAAACCTTGCTGCGTGCCTAATTGTTGTAACAGTTGCTCAATCTGCTCAGCTTTCTTAGGGTTACGCTGTGCTTTAAATAAGTCCCTAGCTTTTTCCAGGGCAGCAACTGCCTCCTCTAGCTTGTCTTGCTGACTCAACGCATTCCCCAACCTCAAATAAGCATCGATATTTTTAGGAGTGAGACGAATCACTTCCCGAAACTGGGTGATCGCCTCCTCTGGTAAGTTTTGTTGCAGCAGCACATCTCCTAATAGCAAATGCACCATGTCATTACTGGGGTGGCGCGAAATCACTTGACGAAAAGCTGTCTCAGCACCCTTATAGTCTTTTTGCTGATAAAGACTGACGCCACGTTCAAAAGTTTTTGAGGTAGCAAAGCCCTCTCGCATAAAAAGTCCGAGGACAACCAAACCAATACCGACAACAAAGGCGGCAAGCCAAGAGAGCTGCTGAGGCGTTTCGACCATTTTTTTGTTTTAACCCAGAAGACAAGCGGATGGAAAAATTAAATATTCCAGAAAAAACAGTTTCCAGATAAATTGATAAAACTGTACGTATGCCTCCGACGTTAGTGCCACTTGCTGTGAGCCAGGTATTTCTCCTACCTGCAAGTCTAAAGCATAGCTCCGCCACCACAACAAACCTAACGCCAACAGATGAGTGGTGACCAGGAACACTGAGTTAACCGAGGGTAGCCATAGTACACCCACCAATGCCATACCCAAATAGCATCCAGTTAACACCCACCGAGCCAGATTAAACACAGCTTGCTGACCGAGCTGAATTGTGAAAGTCGAGATATTGTACTGGCGATCACCCTCCATATCCGGGATATCTTTAAAAATTGCGATCGCAAACGTAAACACCAAAATAAACAGAGTCAACACCCAGACAGCCGCAGGAACTGACTGATTTCCTTGCAATAGCCAACTAAAGTGCAGAAACAGCCCCAAATTGACAATTGCCCCCCGCACACTAAAAATGCACAGTGCCGCCCAAAACGGAAACCGCTTCAGCCGGATAGGCGGTAAGGAATAGGCAGTACCGATCGCCAGACTAATTCCCACCGTTGCCAACAAAAATGGTCCTAGACACCAAGCCAACAGCAACGCCACACTACCAGTAATTGCCACAATCAATCGAGCGACTGGCATAGAAAACTCCCCAGCGGCCAACGGCAAATGAGGCTTGTTGATGCGGTCAATCGCCACATCTTCCATCTGATTCAGCCCCACAATATAGACATTGCCGCACAAACAAGCAATCCAAGCCCCCAACAACCAGCCCAATTGCACACCAGAAAACCCAGTAGAAAACAGTGCCAGCGCCATCAAATACAAGCCCAATACACTCAAGCTAGTACCAACAACCGTATGAGGTCGGGAAAACTTCCAAAACGCATAAAGCCAGCCAGCAATTTGCTCAACCCACCTAACTTGCGAAAATTCTTGCCCAAAAATCCGACTCATCAACTCCTCTTCCCTCTGCGAACTCTGTGTCTCAGTGGTTCGTTACCCCTACTTACTCGCACAAAGCAACCCAAACCTAATCAAACCACGCTGATAACCCCGCCGCATCAATCCCAGCGATAGCGCCGCCTGGATCGTACCCCAGCCAGAACAAAGCAAACCCCAAATCGCCATAGGATTAAAAGCCGAATCGATCACCACATCCCAAAACGGAGCCACAGCCATTGACCAATCGGCAGTGCGGATATTTTGGAAGCAGAGATCGCGAGTGATCGCTTCATACTCAGGCAACGAGATCACATAAGGTAAACAGTACACCCGGTAGATATCTTCCAGATGTCGCTGCTCATCTGCTGACAGCAGTCCAGCTGGTTGATCAGTAGCGCGATGACACCAAGTCACCATAATCAGAGTTCCTCCTGGCTGTAGTACTCTGTAACACTCGCACAAGAACTTCACCTTATCTGGCATGTGTTCGCCACTTTCTAGAGCCCACACCAGATCGAAAGAATTGTCCCTCAAGGGTAGATTCAGCGCATCCGCTACCTGAAACTGAGTTCTGAAGCTCAACTGAGCCTGAGCAGCGCGCTCCTTAGCTCTCGCGGCTTGGACGGGGCTAAGCGTCACGCCAGTGACTGTAGCACCGAACTTCTGTGCCAGATACAGAGAACTCCCCCCAATCCCACAACCCACATCAAGGATATTCTGGGCAGTTTGCACCCCTGCCCACTGCAGAAGTTCTGTAATCAAGTCTATCTGTGCTTGGCGTCGGTCTTTCTTCTGGGTACCAGTTGGACCGTAGTAACCATGGTGCATATGTTCGCCCCATACCTGTTCCCACAGACCAGAAGAATCGTCATAAAACTGTCGAATTTGTTGGGTTAGTGTTGCTGTCATGCCATCTAATCATTAAGGCTAGACCCGAATAAGCCTAGCAGACGATACAGGTACGCTACCATCAGTTGGCAATTCTGGCTTCTGGCAAAATTAACATTGCATCTCCCAGAGAATAAAAGCGATAGGCAGACGCGATCGCTTCCTGGTAGAGTTGCAACAGCCGCTGCCGCCCAATCAAAGCACCAACCAACATCAGCAAACTCGAACGGGGTAGATGAAAGTTTGTCACTAGTCCCTCCACAACTTGCCATTGATAGCCTGGGTAAATAAATAACTCCGTCTTACCACTGAAGGGTTGCAGTTTTCCTCCCGCTGCTGCCGTCTCCAGCGCTCTGACTACAGTTGTTCCCACCGCAATAATCCTGCCTTGCCGAGATTGGGTGGTGCGGATTTGCTCCACTGTTTCTGCATTTACTTCCAGCCACTCCCCATGCATCTTGTGGGTTGTAATATCCTCTACCTCTACTGGTCGAAACGTCCCTACCCCGACATGCAAAGTGATGTAAGCTAAGTCTATACCGCTTGCTAGCAATCGACTTAAGGTATTTTGTGTAAAGTGTAACCCAGCTGTGGGAGCAGCGATCGCTCCTGGTTTCTCAGCATAAACTGTCTGATACTGTGACCAATCCGTCCCAGAGTCTGTAATATAGGGCGGCAAAGGCACATGCCCGAAGGAGTCTAACAGCTGGATCAAAGACACTCCCTCTGGCAGGTCAAATTGCAACAGCCGCCCCGCAGTTGCCTCATCAATTCCTAAAACCGTTGCCTCTAACCGGGGTGAGGGGTGTGTGCCTGACTGTTGATTCCTGACATCTGATGTGTACCCTGTGCTTTTATGTGGCGCGAAAAAAATCCTCGCTCCTGGCTGCAATCGTTTTCCAGGCTTGACTAAAGCCAACCAGAGGTGATTTTGCCGCTCCTCTAATAGCAATACTTCTACTGCGGCACCACTTGGTTTCCAACCATAGAGCCGAGCTGGAAGCACTCTTGTGTTATTTAGTACTAACAAATCTCCTGACTGTAGCAATTCTGGTAAATCTCGGAAGACGCGGTGAGAGTGCTGAGTCGGAGAATCGATGATGCGTAAAAGAGAGCTGTCTATGGGATTCGCGCTTCTCTGAG
>JAFAVL010000006.1 GCA_019242465.1 Chroococcidiopsidaceae cyanobacterium CP_BM_RX_35
CATATTCGGTGTGATTAAAATCACCATCAAGGCAACTCACTGATTCGACTACCACTCGGACTTTGCTAATATGAAAAATTTTGAGTTGTGTTGCAAAAAATGAGAAGCATGCTGTAGGTAGTAGCTTAAATCTCAAAATTTTTACACCAATCTACTACTCATAGTAGGTACAATCTTTTTTGCAACACAACTTCAGCTATTTAAGCTATTGCCTTTCAGGAGGGGGCAAGCTTTTTCCTTAGCAAGGAACCGAATCCCAAAGCTAGGAGAAGAGTACCACCCACTTCTGAAGGTTCTGGGACAGATGAGGGAAAGTACGTCACAGTTCCTACTGGGGCTATATTGCCACTTCCCCCTACATTAGAACCCAGGTAAAAATCTGTACCTCCAATAAAAAGCTGAAGATTTCCTATGAAGAAACCAGTATTAACATCTCCCACTGGATATAACAATCCTTGTAAATTTCCCCCATTAAAACTTGCCTGTGGAGTATAACCACCAGAAATTGAGTCCTGTGCTGTGTAGGTCTTACCCAAAAAATTAAAGTTAATGGATAATCCTTCAGGCACTCCCAATGACTCTGACCCTATTCCTGTCAGAAACGAGTTATCGTAGCTAAAGTTTCCATCGAACTTGTCACCTGCTAGCATTCCAGAAGTCACATCTACTGTGAAGTTGTTTTCGACTATTGCAGCTTGGACCGAACCTAGGTTGGTAGCTTCAACAGTAGCAAGGCTTAGAACAATTCCAGCAGTCGCAACTGCTAGTCTTTTGTAAATATTCATCATTCCTTCCAGTTTAAGGTACTAAGCTGAAATGTCTTTTGCACGAGTTAGGCGCTAAACTTTGAGATTGCAAAGACAGAGCCAGAAACTCCTGAGAAGATTAGCTTAAAAATCAAACAAAGTAAAGAAGAGCAGAATTGTCTATTAACATGTCTATTATTCGTAGAGGATAACCCTGCAAATTCATCAAATCTTCTACCAAACTTTACATGATTTTCATCATAAATAATGACGGTAATGTTAATAATGTTACCGTCATGTTTTCTCTATTCACCTACCTCCATCTGTTCAATAGCCCAAAAACACCTACTCCATTCTGTGTCCCCACGTAGACCTTGCCGTTAGCAATGGTTGGCACGACAAATTTATTACCAGGTCCAAAGTAGTCGCGTGAATTGGCTGCCTGATTGCTGTTATATAACTCATGAGATAAATCTGTGGCGTCATAAGCGTGCAATACGGCAGGATAGCCATTTTCTGCCGCCCAGACAATTCCATTGCTGGTGCCAGAAGCCGAAATACTTGGCGTCGCACCTGGGTAGTTAAATTTGTTGCTAGTTTGAGAAACGGGAGTTAGGGAAAGCTTAGCGTTAGAAAATTGGAAAGCCTTAAGGGTATCGACTACTGTTCCATAGTAAAGTGTGTTATTGAAATATGCAGGCATACCCCATACCCCGTAACCCAAAACTCCTTCCAATTCTTGGTAGATATTGTTACTATTTGGGTTGAATTTACCCATGTTGTCGCGATCAACCAAATAGATATTGCCGTCTTTTCCTGCTCCAACTACCAGGTGCTTAACATTACCTAGAGAGTCCGTCATGTCAGGTAGTAATAGAACACCGCCCGAACCAAGATCTACATCGTTATTTGACTCCTGTATCGTATTAAAGACGACAAAGTAGTCAGCAACTGAGAGCGTATTGTTGCTAGTGGAGAGCTTGAGAAAAGCATTGCCATAATCACCTTGGTTGGGAAAGCCATTGGCATCCAGAGTGGTTTCAAATGTGCCGTTGCCTGTAAGGAAGTAAACGTTTCCATTCTCATCGGCAGCTGGTCCTGCACCACTAGCCCAGATTGAGGCTTCACTACCGTTAGGTGCTGTGTTGAATACGCTGGTTTGTGCCAACGAACTTTCGTTATAGCCAATGACCCAGCCTGTATATGGAGCGGAATCACAATGCCCAGTCCAGGCGGTGTAAATTACACCGTTTGACAAAAGTAGCCCAGCACGCTCTTTATACTGCTTGGGGTCTAACACCACATTACCACCAATGCTATTATCTCCGGTTCCCGGAAATGTTGCCTGGATTTCCTGCGGTCCGCCAAATTCTTCCGCTCCAGTGGAAATATCTACTGCGTGCAAGCGATGATGATAGTTTCCTGATGCATCTTTACTCATAGCAACTACATAAATAGTGCCGTGAGGTCCACTCCCCGGATCAATGACTGGTGTAGCCGTTATACCGATTTCAGGGCTTATCTGGTCATGACAGTCCCGGTCGTCAGAAGGGGTCTCTCCAGAATTGAGGAGTTGGACCTGCCAAAGTGTACTTCCAGAATCGGCGTCAAAAGCGTAGAGGCTGTCATGTTCGGTAGCCACGACAAGGACATTATGCCTGCCTTTTCCGGGAATTAGAACATCTGACTTATACAACGGCTGGGCATAAACTTGACCATCTACTGAATCAACAAAGAGCTTGCCAAAAGTGGCTGAGTTAACGTTGCTCGGAGTCAAAACCGTTTCGTTTAGGTTTTGACCTGTACGTCCATTGTCATTGTGATAAGTCAATACATCGGTTTGCCCAAAAGCGGGAGCCATAGAGAACACAAGCGCACCCAGTATTCCAGGCATAAAACTTAGCAAACGAAAGCACTTAGTATCTAACTTGTTGAGCAAATTTACGTCTCTCATTTTTTACACCTTAGTTATAGTTAGGAGATCCATTGCTAAAAACCGCCAACCTAGAAGAATGCAATAGGTTAGTTACTGTAAGGTTCAAGAAAAATAACCAAGTCAAGATAGGCAATAGGGCAGATTCCCTAATATGCCAGATGCCTTTATTTATGATTTCGGACCAACTACTATGTCTGTCTATTCCGCTACTCTTTGTAATTTTAGCTACTACAGTATATCTGCCAGTTTTGCGTCCCTTGTGATTTCAATCACCTGCTTATACTGTTATCAATCAGCTCAATTTGATAGATGAGGCGCTCAGGGAGAATGCAAGGTAATAGCTCGACCTACAGATGTTAACTGGCATGGAGTGCGAACGTGGGAAAGACTAGTTAACTATTCCCAACTATGAACAACAAAGCTCTCACGAATGTAGGACAATATCATCTTCTCTCCTTCTACCTTTCATGCTCTCTTCTATCAGCCTAGCGGCAAGAGCTTTGGCGTACTGTTCACTATTGTGCTGGCTGAGAACGAGTTCGTAGCCACGTTGAGCCTGCGCTTCGGCTTTCTGAGGATTTTGTAACAGATTGATGATTGCTTGTCGCAGACCAACTGCATCACCCGGTTTAATGCATGTTACAGTGTCTGGGGTTTCAAGATAATCAATTAAACCCTGAGTCTGAGAGACAATGACTGGTCGACGACAAGACATAGCTTCGAGTAGGGTGGT
>JAFAVL010000052.1 GCA_019242465.1 Chroococcidiopsidaceae cyanobacterium CP_BM_RX_35
CTAACCCTGCTGTAAGTCTGCCAGATTTGGAACGGGCGAAATCGGCTCTTTGGCGATCGCCCTTCACCGTCTATCAAGATGTTTACTATCCTACAGAGACTACGTCCTCTGCCCATGTCCTGCTACCAGCAGCGCAGTGGAGTGAGAAAACAGGGACAATGACCAACTCCGAGCGGATGGAAACTCTTTGCCCTGCCTTTCGCAACCCACCAGGGGAAGCTAAGGCAGACTGGCACATCTTCAGTGAAGTGGGTCGGAGATTAGGATATGAAAAACAGTTTCAGTTTGCTAGCTCTGCCGATGTCTTTGCCGAGTATGTCCAGTTAACGCGCGATCGCCCTTGTGACATGAGTGGTCTTAGTCATGAGCAGCTGGCACAAGGTCCAATCCAATGGCCGTGCCCTGCTGTGAAGAGAGCAGGGGAGGCAGGGAGAGCAGAGAAGTATGCTCCCCCCTCTTCAAGACACTCTTCTAAACGGCTCTACACCGATCGGCGCTTTCACACCCCCGACGGGCGGGCTCGGTTTGCTGCTACTCACTCGCGAGGACTGGCAGAACCACCCGATCTAGAATATCCTTTTGTCCTGACTACTGGCAGACTATATGGACATTGGCATACCCAAACTCGCACTGGAAGAATTGCAAAAATTCAGCAGATGCATCCCGAACCTTTAATAGAAATTCATCCCCTTGATGCCGGACAGCTGGGGATTAAAGATCGCGAATGGGTAGAAGTGCGATCGCGTCGTGGTACGTCTCGGTTAAAATCTCAAGTGACGAAGACGATCGTTCCTGGTACAGTCTTTGTCCCCATGCATTGGGGCGCGCTCTGGGCTAACCAAGCGGAAGCCAATGCCCTTACCCATCCTCAATCTTGCCCAGATTCTCTACAACCAGAATTAAAAGCCTGCGCTGTGCAACTCGTGCCAATTCCCGCTAAGCCGAGTTCCAATGAGGAGTTCGCAGGCTCGAACGCTTTCTCCCCACCAGTTTCGGTTTAAACTTCTACTGCCGCCACCCTTCCTGACGCAAAGATTCAGGAGGGGTTCAGTATGCCCTGAAACCAAGTCGTTTTTGAAGCGCTCCCCACCTGCCCATCAGGAAGGGGATTCGGCGTCCGTAGTTCTTTGCAATGAACAATCAACAACTAACAATGAACATTTTCCGTAAGGACTTAACCGAAAAACTCTTTTTCTCATACTAAGAGTATCCTAAGTTACACATATTTTTGTCATGCCTGACAGGTGATTTGTGTCACAACAAAGAAAGATTCCAACTTTATGATTTGCTCAAGGCACAATTGCTAGAGGTACAACACAGGTGGAGATGGCCAATTGTGGTGAAAACTTATCCTGAGTTCTGACCGCACAATTCCTAGAATCGATGCCGAAAGCAAATTTTAGAGGTCAATTCCTAATTGAGTATTAAGAGTGGTGACCAGTTCAACAATCAACTGTGAGCGTCTGCTCGCCAAGTTTCAACTCATTCGGTTAAATGCAGGTTTTTGGCTACAGCACGAAGAGCTACTGCTGTTGCTACAGCAACAGATACAGCTCTTAGCCTCAAATGAGCAATTACAAATACTTCTAATGTGGGTGAGTCAAAAATCCTGTGCCGTCACCACTCACTATAAGCCTGTAATTGTGCGAGCTTTTTATTTTGACCTAGCTCTAGCTAGGGCTCTGGGTCTTGTTGGTGGGAACCTTAAGCTAGCTCGAGCCTTTGAGCCCACACTAACTTGTAACATGGAGCGAACCTTGGCGCTTGACTTAGCTCTTGACCGGGTAATAGGTCTAGACCAAGTTATAGCTCTGAGCCAGAACCCGCAACAGGTTTTTGATGTTGTTCTTAATCGGGCAATAGCGCACGCCCGGAACCTAGAGCCCAGGCTAGAGAAAGCCTTACTTCAACTCAAGACACCACTGCTAAAGTTGGGAAGAGATGCCAACAAATTTAAGCAATGGTGGTCATCTAATGCTGAAGCTTGGACTAAGCAGTTAAGAGCTGTGACGATTGAGTATCGAAACCTTGGTCACAGTTGGCAGTTTAGCCATCAGCAACAGAACCTACTCAGGCAGTACTATAACCTCAATTGTTGGTTGGTAGATTGCCTGGATAGCAGTTGCTACACGACTAGTCAAATCCGCGCAGAGATTGAGTCAAGCTTATTGTTACCGATCCTCAATGACACCACAAAACTTCGAGCGCTTTCAAATGCAACGTTAGACTTTCAGTAAAATTCTAGAAGTAGGAAAAAAGTCATGGTTAAAATCATGACTTCCTCCTCATGCGTTTGACTAAAGTCGATTTCTATGATTAAGGTAAAGCGCCTTAATCGAGGTTGGGAATAAGAGATATGTTCAAATTCATGCCGATGTTAGCGGGAGCAATCTCGCTCACTGTTATCGCTACTACACCTTTCGTTGCCAGAGCTGATAACCCTAGTCCTGAGCCTAGCCCCGCAGTCACTCAACCCATAAAGCAACACTCTCCGTTTACTAATCTTAATCTGACGCAGCCACAAAAAGATCAATTGGCTCAGATTAAGAGTGACACTGAAGCTCGAATTAATCAAGTTTTGACTTCAGATCAGCAAGCTCAGCTTCAGTCTGCCATTGCTGTTGGTAAAGGGCGACGAGCAGCTTTCAAGTCCTTAAACCTATCTCCGGAGCAGAAGGATCAAATCAAGCAGATTTGGCAGTCATCGCGGCAACAAATGCAAGCGGTCTTGACGCCAGAACAGCAGCAGCAAGTGCGGACAAATTTCCGCCGACACTCCCCATTTGCTGGTCTTAACCTCACACAGCAGCAAAAAGAGCAAATGGCTCAGATCAGAATCAGTATTCAAAACCAAATTCAGCAGGTTTTGACTTCAAAGCAACAGAATCAGCTTCAAACGGCATTCCAAGCTGGACAGAAGCCAAGAGAAGCTTTCAATTCCTTGAACTTATCCCCGGAGCAGAAGAATCAAATTCAGCAGATCCGGCAGTCGTCGAGACAACAGATGCAAGCAGTCTTGACATCAGAACAACGGCAGCAGCTTCAGGCAAAAATGCAACAGTGGCGGCAGGAGCGCCAGGGGCAAAAATGAGGATGGGGGGCAGAGGAGCAGGGGGTTAGGGGAAGCAAGAAGACTGCTGACTTTGTGTCTCAACTCTGCGAGAGGGAAACTTCTGTAAGGCTCCACATTCCATTCTGGCTTGAAGGGCAAAACCTCGTTCTCAGGCATTCCCGAAGTTCTACCTGAAAACAAGAAATGGAGCATAGTGCTTTCTTTCTCCCCCTGCTCCCTGCCCCCTGCCCCCCTGCCTCTTATTGCCCCCCTGCTCCCTGCTCCCTTTCCCCCCATCCTCTTCCTAACTCTCCATCAGATTTTTTAACTAACAAGTCAGGACGACGTTCGCGCGTTCTGGCTAATTGCTGTTCGTACCGCCACCGGGCAATTTCAGCATGATTGCCTGATAATAATATGTCAGGCACTCTCAAACCACGAAACTCTGCTGGACGGGTGTACTGGGGATAATCCAACAGTCCTGCCTCAAAACTCTCAGCTTTGAGCGACTCTACTTTGCCTACAGTCCCTGGTAGCAGCCGCACAACTCCATTGAGTAAGGCTAGCGCTGGAATTTCTCCACCTGTGAGGACAAAATCTCCTAAAGACACTTCGCGAGTTACTACATGCAGCACCCGCTCATCTACACCTTCGTAATGACCACAAATCAGCACTAGTTGATCGTAACTAGTGACCAGCTCTCGTAACAAAGGCTGATTCAGAGTTTGACCCTGGGGCGTCATCAAAATTACCTCTCGTCGAGGCAAAACTGGCAGCGACTCCACAGCGGCAAAAATTGGTTCTGGTTTCATCAACATACCCACACCGCCGCCATAGGGTTCATCATCGACCCGTCGGTGCTTATCGGTGGTAAAGTCCCGTGGATCAACCAGATGAACGGCGGCAATGTGATTTGCTAAGGCTCTACCCAAGAGTCCTGAACTCAAGGTAGAGGTAAAGAAGTCTGGAAACAGGGTAACAATGTCAAATCGCACTGTCTAGCTCCTCATCTCCTCGGCTATCCAATTTTTGGAGGTTCAAAAGTTTTTCTAATCGGTTAAATTGTGTTTAAATATTTTGACATCTTGCGAAACGCTCATGCTCCAAGGTTAAAAACTTCTCGACCATTGGGTAAGCCTCAGCCAATCTGCTTAATGAACCGACACGCGAGGAAAGCTCGGCGTGTTGGCAGACAAGACAAATGCTTGCCTTGCTCTCCTGCTCATGGCCGGGGAGTGAGAGCCCTGGGAAATTCTATTCAGCAAGAAGAGCGGCTCAACCTAAGCGGGAACAGTCGCCATCAGGTTCCAGTTGCGTTCAATTTCTCTGAGGCTTAGGAGAGGAACAATACATGTTGCAATTAGAAGTTCAATCACCTGAAATGAGAACGCCCCAAGCCACTAAAACTGCTGTCATGGTAATCGGTGGTGCTGAGGACAAAGTTCACGGATGTGAGATCCTACACACTTTCTTTTGTCGTTCTGGGTTTAGCGATGCTCACATAGCAGTTATTCCATCTGCTTCTCGTGAACCAGCTATTACTGGCGGACGCTACCTCAGCATTTTTGGAGAAATGGGTGCCAAGCAAATTGAGCTTTTGGATATTCGCGAACGAGAACAATGCGAGACAGCCGAAGTCTTAGCATGCTTAGAAGCTTGTACTGGAGTGTTTCTGACAGGAGGTGACCAGCTGCGACTCTGTGCTGTGTTGTCTGATACGCAAGCGATGCAGATTATTCGGCAGCGGGTACAACGGGGACAGCTGACTGTGGCAGGTACTAGTGCTGGAGCGGCTGTGATGGGTCATCACATGATTGCTGGTGGTGGCAGTGGCGAGTCCCCCAATCGCGCACTAGTAGATCTAGCTGTGGGCTTGGGAATCATACCAGAAGTGATTGTGGACCAACATTTTCAGAATCGCAATCGGATGGCACGCTTAATCAGTGCGATCGCTGCTCATCCAGACCGACTAGGTATTGGGATTGATGAAGATACTTGTGCCATGTTGGAGGGCGATGCGCTGTTGCAAGTGGTGGGTAAAGGCACTGTCACGATTATCGACAGCAGCGAGGTTTCCTACACAAACCAGTCGCAGGTGGGAACGACCGACCCCCTGAGCGTCCATAACCTCCGCCTGCATCTCCTCAGTCATGGTGATCGCTTTCACTTGCAGCGACGGACTGTTCTAGCTCCCATTCATCAGCTTCCTGGCTAAAAGGTGACTCTAGACTTAGGATAAGGATGACCTAAAAGAGCGATCGTCATGATTTTTTGCCTGATAACGATATCTAAGTGCCACACTAGTTGTAATTTCAATTCCCCAAAATGATGTAACTTCAGTTTGCTACCAATGCTACAAAAAGGCTGATGACTGAGCAATTTACCCGACTGTAGCTGATAGATGGAATGAGACAAGTTGCCCAAAAATGTTCTCAGTAAACAGTTTCGTGGCTGCTCTCGGATGAAAACTTGATTATTTGTTCCGAATATCCATCACAAATTCCCATGAGAATCCTTAAAATCCAGACCTTACGCGGTCCCAATTACTGGAGCATTCGACGCCACAAACTGATCGTCATGCGGCTCGATTTAGAAGAACTGGCAGATTTACCTTCAAATGAAATCCCAGGCTTTTTCGAGGGATTAGCGGAGGCGCTGCCAAGTCTGGAGGAGCATTTCTGTTCCCCTGGCTGTCGCGGTGGTTTTTTCAGTCGGGTGCGGGAAGGCACGATGATGGGTCATATTGTGGAACATGTGGCTCTAGAACTTCAGGAACTGGCTGGGATGCTGGTGGGCTTTGGTAGAACCCGCGAAACCACCACACCGGGAGTTTATCAGGTGGTGATCGAGTACGTGGATGAGGAAGCTGGTCGCTATGCCACACGAGCAGCAGTGCGATTGTGTCAAAGTATTGTCGATCGGGGTCATT
>JAFAVL010000007.1 GCA_019242465.1 Chroococcidiopsidaceae cyanobacterium CP_BM_RX_35
CAGATTTACTTCAAAAAGTTGCAATAGAAGTTGCAGGACGCAACACAGAGCTTCCAGTTTTTCCGATGCCTCTAGTCCATGATCGCGACCTTAATAGACAAATCATTCAAGTTCATCAAGCTCTAGAAAAATCTACTTCTCAGCTTGAACAACAGACATTGATCCTGGATTTGTTAGCACAATTAATTCTGCGCTGTTCAGAAGATCCACCTTGTCTTGCCAAGTTAGGAAAAGAACGCCAGCCCATCGATCGCGTTCGGGCATATCTAGAAGACCATTACAATCAAGAGATCTCGTTAGAGCAATTAGCACAGGTTGCGAACTTGAGTTCTTTTCATCTCAATCGATCGTTTCGTAAAACGTTCGGAATGCCGCCGCACGCTTATCAAATTCAAGTGCGAATTTTGCAGGCAAAACGGCTGCTAAGAGAAGAGTGGTCGATTGAGAAAGTAGCCGCTGAAACTGGATTTGCGAGTCAAAGCCACTTTGGCTCACACTTCAAGCGGCTTGTTTGTGTTACTCCGAGACGATACATCCAAGACAGCAAGAATGTGATAGATTTCGATGCTTAAAATCATTAATATCTAGGTAGGTTTGTTCTAGATTAAGGTCGCATAATGATGACGAGACAACTCGGCAGTCCATCAAGGAAGCATCTAATGCGCTGATTGATCGCGTGTATCAGGATTTGGACAAACATCTGGCAGGCAAAACGTATCTCGTTGGCAACCGCCGCACGATCACGGATGCCTATGCGTTTGCCATAACGATCATTGTCCTAACCTATTGAAGTAAAGGATTTATACATGAACCCACAAAACAAGCCACAAGCTTTTCAAGTCAATCATGCTGAAGGTCGCGCTTACTGGGGTGTGGGCATTCTCTGGATTATGCTGGCGACTGCCGAAGATACGGATGGGCAGTATTCCTGTATAGAACAGCTGGTGCCACACGGTCCGGCAGCAGGACCTCACATCCATGAGGCGGCAGATGAAACCTTCTACATTCTGGAAGGCGAAGCCACCTTCTTTGTCGAAGACCAGCCACTCAAAGCAACCACTGGGTCGTTTGTGTCAATTCCACGGGGCACAAAACACGCTTTTCAAATCGACTCTGAAACAGCACGATTACTTAACACCTATGTGCCCGCAGGTTATGAGTACGCGATCATGGCGACGGCAGTACCCGCAGAAACACGCACATTGCCTCCCGCTTCGCTGCCTTTTCCCGATCTAGAACAAGCCAATCAGACGCTTGAGCAAGTCATCCAGAAATATCCTGCGGCTAAAACTATCTACTTAGAAGGTTTCACAAAATAAATTGCCCGCCATCGGACGCTCTGAGTTTGGCTCCGGCAGCTCGATCGCTGGCGTGTAATTGCTCTTCAAGTAACGAGTCTGCCTCGTTGTATAAATAGCAGCAAAAGGCAAATAAGGCAAATTCTGCAAACTTTAGAAGGAAAATCATGGCTACAAAGTTGATGGTTCTGGTTGCTGGCTCTACTGGGATGCTGGGTTCTAAAATTGTTTCTGCTCTACTCGACAAAGGCAACCTTGATGTTCGCGCAATGGTGCGATCAATCGACGACAGCAATGCAGAAAATCGTAAAAAAATCGACGCAATGAAAGCCAAGGGCGCAACGATCATCGAAGGCGACGTGATGCAGCCTGAGACCCTACTGCCAGCGTGTGCAGGAGTCGATGTTGTCGTATCTGCGATCGGTAACAATGAAGTGACTGTGCCAGGGCAGAAAAACCTGATTGATGCTGCCAAACAACAAGGTGTGAAGCGGTTTATTCCCTCCGATTACTCCGTAGACTATCGCAAGCTGGACTACGGGGACAATGACAATTTGGACAAGCGCAAGGAAGTGTTTGAGTATCTTCAGCTCATGGGTTTAGAGTACACCTTAGTTCTCAACGGGGCGTTTATGGATAGCATCGCCTATATGCCGCTGTTTGACCTGGAACATCAGACATTTCAATACTGGGGCGATGGTGAAATGCCGCTCGATTTCACGACCACTGATGATACCGCTAAGTATGTGGCGGAAGCGGTGAGTGACCCAGGCATGGCAAACACGGCACTAGAAGTAGCAGGTGATACTCTGACCCCGAAGCAGTTGAAGGCCACTTATGAAGAGGCGACGGGCACTAAATTAACCGAAAAAGTATTGGGCAGTATAGCCGAGATGCAAGCTTGGATTGCTACCAAAAAAGCGTCAGCCAGTTCACTCGACGAGTATATCTTCCAACAGTATATTTACGCGATGGTATCGGGTAAGGGCAAGCTTGATCACATTGAGAACGATCGCTATCCCCAGATCAAACCCATGACAGTTAAGCAATTTCTAAGCAAAGGAAATTCGTAAAACGGCAGCAATTGTTTTGCTTGAAGAAATAAGGAATCAACTACGACAGGAGTTTTTTCTATCTCTCTAAATCCCACAACTCTAGGCATACAAGGTTAAGCATCATTTAGTTTCACCTAAATTAATGCAAACGCAATGATTCACGACCGCTTGATACACAATCTTCGACTTGCCAAATTTGCTTCCAATTAATCTGGGCAACCCATACTTTCTCTGTTTCTGAATATTGCACTGTCCCTTCAACTTCTAGTTCCTCACTATAGAGCCTCAACACTTGACCAACTTGCAAATCAACACGTTGATGGGATAAATCTTCAATGGTGCCGATACAATTGAGACGCAATCGCCCTTCTAAATCTGCGTTATGGAAATCGGCAAAGATTTTTGGATAACTCATGAGCCTGCTCCAATCAGGACGACTGTGGGGAAGGGTCTAAAATCCAAAATCAATATGAATCAGCTGATAACCCGCATCTTTAATCTTTTGATTTGATACCCTTGCATTATAGGGTCGGTTACTCTGAAGGTATTCATCCCACATAACTTTGGGTAGCTGATGTTGTTCGCACACTTTATCTAACAGTTCTCGACTAGTTAGATAGGCATCATTTACCAGGTTGTAAATACCCTGCAACCTGTGTGTCCTCGCAAATTCGATTGCTGCAACAATGTCATCTCTATGAATCCAATTGGTGGCATCATTTCCTTTCCCAGGGCGAGTTGTACCCGCAACTCGTCCAAATATCTTCTCTAGTTCCCGCCCAGGTCCATAAATTCCTCCTAGGCGGAGAATACAAACGTTGCGGTCGGGACTTGATGCTGATAGTAATACCTGCTCTGTATCATAAAGAATCTGACCATTTGAGTTGGCAGGTGCCACCTCTGATGTTTCATCAACCCAGTCTCCATTTATGTCGCCGTAAACGGCGTAACTACCTGTGTAAATTAGTTGCTTGACAGAGGAAGTTTTCAAGAGTGAGACTAAGGTCTTGGCAGTGTGCAGATAGGTTTCTTCATAGACGTTGGGGCTAGCAGCGCCAACACTTAAAAGTACAACATCCTGGTCTTGTACCACCAGTTGTAAATTAACAAGATCGTTCCCTTTGACAACTACAACATGTGCTGCGATCGCAGATAGGGCAGTAACGCGTTCAGGAGTCGTTGTTGTTGCCGTAACGACCATTCCCAACTGCTGCCAATGACGAGCAACGGCTGTACCAATGTAACCACAACCAATGATAGCAACGTTCATCACCTGTTTTGACCTCGCTCCTCATTCAATTTCCTTTGACAAACTAAAGCATTTTGTCGCTTGATTGAGTATCATCAGCTATCTGAGAGGCAGCAGGTTTCTTAATTAGCCGCTGCACAAAAATTTGCATAGCGAGAGCTACCAGCCCGACTGCCACTAAGCCGAATATCCCAGTTCCTAACGCACTCATCCCGACAACGAGAGTCCGAACAGCAGAGGCAATGTTCACAACAGTCGGATTGGATGAATGAATTGGCTTTGTCGCAAAAGTCTGAGCAATTGATGCCGTCAGGGAGTAGAGTGCAGTTGCTAAGCCGCCTGCAATTAGGGCTCCACTTAGACAGCGCCAAGGACCAGGGAGCGTTGCTGTAGTAGCATCTGACTGACCTTTTGAATTGGAAGTTGATGTTAGGTTATTCATACTGAGTTGTGGGTAATGGATTTCAACAAGTAAGCAGTGATGGTCAAATTACCCCGGACTGGGTGAGGATGAGGCAACCCGGATTCCTGTAGAGGAGAACTTCGCCAGCCAAAGCTCTAAATCGGGATCGGGTAAGACACTTCTGACTGCTGCTTTAACCTGTTGTGCCTGGTCAAAAGACTCACACAACGCAAACACTGTAGGACCAGAGCCAGACATCATTGCTCCCAAGACTCCAGATTCAAGAAGCGTCTCTCGCAGTTGTAAGACCTGCGGATAAGCTGGCAACACTATTCGCTCTAAATCATTGTGTAACAGTTGACCGATTTGCGCTCCATCCTGATGGATGATTGCTTTCACCATTGGTCCAGAATGGACGCTAGCAGCACGAGATGCTAAATCCTGCGGCTTGTTAACATAAGTACTGCCAAACTGCTGCCGATAAGTTTGATAAGCCCAAGGCGTGGAGACTGTCAAGCTCTGGTATTTCCCTAATACGACATGGAGATGATCCAAACTGAGGAGAGGAGAGAGTTGGTCGCCTCGCCCTGTGGCGATCGCCGTTCCCCCTGCAACACAAAAAGGTACATCCGAGCCCAGCCTAGCTGCTAGTTCTTGTAATTCTGACTGGGTTAATGCCAAATCCCAGAGCAAATTCAGCCCGACTAAAACTGCCGCTGCATCTGTGGACCCCCCAGCTAGCCCAGCTGCTACGGGAATACGCTTGTGGATGATAATTTCTACCCCACCATACTGGGCAAAAGCGTCAGGGAATTGTGCTGCCACCAATTCAGCTGCAAGTGCCGCTAGGTTACTTTTGTCTTGCGGCACTTGCGGGTGAGTACAGTGAACGCGGATTTTATCAGTGCTTAGCGGACGCAAATCAATTTGATCTGCTAAATCGATGCTTTGCAGCACCATGACCAGTTCGTGATAGCCATCTGGGCGATCGCCCAGAATTTCCAGATACAAATTGATTTTGGCTGGAGCAATCAAGGAGTAGGAACGCATAATCTATTACTTAGGTATACCCACTGAGCCACGCTGAGGTCTTCGGCGCGAACTTGAGGGTTTACCTCTAATTGTTCCAGCAAGTGGTTAAGCAGATCGCGCTCTACTATCCCTTTCAAATTATTGCGTAACATTTTACGCTTGGCGGCAAAACCCTGTTTCACTAGCTTCTCCAGGTATAGAGGATCGACTGCGGCTGGTGCCATCAGTCGAGGACGCAACCGCACCACAGCTGAGTCTACTTTTGGTGGTGGGTAGAAAGCACTAGCTGGCACTGGGCAGATGAGTTCACACGCTGCCAAATACTGTACTCGTACTGATAGCGCTCCAAAGGCTTTCGACCCTGGTCTAGCATATAGCCGTTCTGCCACTTCTTTCTGTACCAATAGGACAATCGAGTCAAAACGTTCAGTTGCTGGGTTAGCGATTGTGCCGAGCAACTTTTCCAAGATTGGTCCTGTAATGTTGTAAGGAATATTTGCTACGACTTTATTAAGTTTTTGAAAGGCTGGAAACGCTGCTAAGTGGGTCGGTAAATCTAGCGAGAGGATATCGCCTTGCAGGAGTAAAAATTTTTCAGTTTGCCCCAGTTGTTGAGTCAATGACTGACATAAATCCTGGTCTATTTCGACAGCTACAACTGACTGGGCAAGGGGTAATAAGCGGCGAGTTAGTACCCCAGTTCCAGGACCAATTTCTAGAATGCGATCGCACTTAGTAATTTCTGCTGCTTGAATTATTTGATTGAGCGCTTTATCACTTTTCAGCCAGTGTTGAGCAAATTGCTTGCGCGGTCTTAGTCCCATGTAGAATTTAGTAGTTTTCTCTGATTCTAGGCTTCCCGGATAAATTAAGTGGAACTAGCCCGGAACACCAGCTTAGATTGGATGTGACCTTGTAAACTTTCTATTTTCAGGAATTTCTGAGAAGATCGTCAGTACTTGCTTTAACCCAGAACCAACCATGTCTAAAGTCAAGGCAACGACTTCAGAACTTAACCTGAGCGACCCGAAGTATTATTTCAACCGCGAACTGAGTTGGTTAGAGTTCAATCGTCGGGTATTACACGAGGCTCTCGATCCCCGAACTCCACTTCTAGAGCAGCTGAAATTTGTCGCGATTTTTTGCTCTAATCTGGATGAATTTTTCATGGTTCGAGTCTCGGGGTTAAAAGAGCAGGTAGAAGCGCAGCTTAGAGAGTTGACCCCAGATGGGCGCACTCCTCAGCAACAGCTAGACGAGATCACTCAGCACCTCCGCCCAATGGTAACCCAGCAGTATCAACTGTTTGAGCAAAAACTGCGTCCTCAGCTAGCAACTGTAGGTGTCCATATCCTCAACTATACCGATATCAGTCAGGAACAGCGCCTCTATTTGCAAGGTTACTTTGAATCACGCATTTTTCCAGTCTTAACCCCACTAGCAGTAGATCCAGCTCATCCGTTTCCCTACATTTCCAACCTAAGTTTAAATCTAGCGGTGGTTGTCAAAGAGCCAGAGACTAGGGAAGAGAACTTCGCTCGAGTCAAAGTGCCAAACAGTCTACCCCGATTTATTCCGTTCCCGCAGGAATTGCAGCAGCAAGATGGACAGTCCAGCATCTGGGTTGGCGTTCCTCTAGAACAGGTGATTGCCCACAATCTAGAATCTTTATTTCCAGGCATGAATGTCCAAGATTGCTCCTTCTTTCGAGTGACTCGGGATGCTGATTTTGGGCTGGAGCAAGACGAAGGTGATGACCTGATACTGGCAATCCAACAAGAACTCCGTCAGCGTCGGGTAGGTGGATCTGTAATGCGGCTCGAAATTCAAGCCTCTACTCCTACCTCTGTCCGAGAGACTTTGATGTCAAAGATGCAGCTAACGGAGACGGATGTCTACGAAAGCGAGGGATTACTAGGTTTAAAAGACTTAATGTCCTTTATGGCACTGCCGTTGCCTGAAATCAAAGATCCACCCTGGACACCCACAATTCCGCGACGACTGCGATGGTTAAACGAGCTTGCTGACACTCGTTCTGCTCTAGACACGGAAGAGGCAAAAGATATTTTCTCTGTGATTCGCCAACAGGATTTACTCGTGCATCATCCCTACGAGTCCTTCACCGTATCTGTAGAGCAGTTCATTACACAAGCTGCTCTTGATCCGCAGGTACTAGCGATTAAAATGACGCTTTACCGCACCTCTGGGGATTCGCCAATCGTCAAAGCTCTGATTGCTGCTGCGGAGAACGGCAAACAAGTTGCTGTTCTAGTGGAGCTGAAAGCTCGCTTTGATGAGGAGAGCAATGTTGGTTGGGCACGCCAGCTAGAAAGTTCGGGTGTGCATGTGGTGTACGGACTGATGGGTTTAAAAACCCATACCAAGGTAGTGCTGGTTGTGCGTCAAGAGGGGAACTCCATCCGTCGCTATGTTCACATCGGGACAGGCAACTACAATTCTAAAACAGCGAAGCTATATACTGACTTGGGCTTGTTGAGCTGTCGAGACGACTTAGGGGCTGACTTAACCGATTTGTTTAACTACCTGACGGGTCTATCTAAGCAAAAATCTTACCGCAAGTTGCTGGTGGCTCCGGTGACGCTGCGCGAACGTATGGTTGCCCTCATCCGCCGGGAGATTGAACACTGTCAGAATGGTGGCTCTGGTCGTATCGTCGCCAAAATGAACTCGTTGGTTGACCCCCAAATCATGAGGACGCTATATGAAGCCTCCCAGGCTGGAGTGCAGATCGATCTGATTGTGCGCGGCATGTGCTGTCTACGTCCCGGCATTAAAGGTGTGAGTGAGAATATTCGAGTCATCAGCATCATCGGCCGCTACCTAGAACACTCCCGCATCTTCCACTTCCACAATCATGGTCAGGAAGAGGTGTTTATTGGCAGTGCAGACTGGATGTCTCGCAATTTAGACCGACGGGTGGAGGCAGTGACTCCAGTTGAAGACCCTGATATTGCCAAAGAGCTGAAAGAACTGCTAGACATTTTCCTGGCAGATAACCGTCAAGCCTGGGAGCTTCAGTCAGACGGCTCCTACATTCAGCGTCGCCCGACTGACCATCATCCAGAAAAAAGTGCTCAAAATATTTTGATGGAACGAGTACGGTAAAAATCATCCACAATCTGTTCAACAGCCTGCTGTCCACCTCGTTTCTCGTATAAGGTTGTTGGTGTCTGCATATTCTTTGCCGCACAAATGAGTTTGACGCTGAAATTGTACAGAGGCGCTGAATACCTAAGCCACTACCTTCAAACCTCATTTGCAGGTAGTGGCTTAGGTCTTGCCTTGTCGTCAGTGCAGCGCTGCCCAATTTCTTGACGAACAGTCATAAGAATTTGACCTAAATGGTTTTGACCAGTCTTATTCTCTCCCCAGCCCCAGTAATAATCAGTTGGAGAGTTTTCCACAATCAACTGATTGCCTGTGGAAATTAGCATTACTGCTATATCTGCGTGAGTGAGAAACTTTTTGAGTACTGCAGTTCGCATCACTTGAATTTTGACCTGTTCCCAGTCAGGACGGACTTGGCGAGTGCAATCGCGTCCCAATAACGCCGCCTCAGCTGGTGTTGGAGCAGCATGAATTATGGGAATGAGCGCCGCATCTACTGTGCCCATAAATTTTTGTGCTTGGTAGTAATGCTCAACTGTTGACCAGTACTTACTCTGTAACTGAATCCCGTGGGGCGAGAAGTTAGAAAAACAGCCATATGGTTCATCCACTTTGTAAAAGTAAATTGTCATAAACGGACTTAACTAAGAGCTAATTTAGAATTTAGACTGAGAATTTAGACTAACTTCATAATTTTATGCCCACAGGTAACTTTCAAAAGACCAGCTGGGGTTGGCAGTTGTCTCAACTCCAGCAACAACTGGGGAATAGGAAAATGGCGAATAGTCCGACGTCAGCTAGCTTCCTGAGAAATCTGGTATACTTTGGTGCAAAGTGAGGATAACCGCTTCTGCTTAAGGTTTGGTACAAGGAGGAAGGAAGAGCAATGCGTTTCCCCATCGGTTTTACTATGGCTCAGACTAGGCATCGCGCCAGAATGGAAAAAGTTGGGCAGAAGCGTTATCCAACAGTATTAATGCTCGAACCGCTCTATACCTGTAACCTCGCCTGTATTGGCTGCTCGGTTGAACGCCACACGGGCAAGCTTAAAGATCGCATGACACTGGAAACCTGCTTCAAGGCTGTTGACGATTGCGGTGCGCCGATTGTTAACATCTGCGGTGGTGAACCCACCCTCTACCCTGAACTTAAAGAATTAATTGCAGGTCTGATTGCCCGGAATAAGTACATTATCCTCTGCACCAACGCGCTTCTGCTAGACAGTAAGCTCTATGGCGTGATTCCACCCAGCAATCATCTTTTCTTGATGATCCATCTAGACGGGATGCGTGAGACACATGACTTTGTTTGCAACCGTCAGGGCGTTTTTGACAGAGCCATTGAGATGATCCAGAAGGGTAAGGAACTCGGATACTACGTCTACCTTAATACCACTGTTTATAAAGAAACGCAGGTGGAAGAGGTTAAAGCGCTGTGTAAACTAGTGGACGAACTGAAGGCAAACGGTATCCTAGTTGCACCTGGCTATGAGTACGAGAGTGTAGAGAGTGATCTTTTCCTTACAAAGGAGCAAATCCACGAAAAGTTCCACGCTATCCGCGAGTTCTCCAGTCAGTATAAGCTCAACGCCACTCCGATGTTCATGGAGTTCGCGGCGGGTTTGCGGGAATTGCCTTGCTCCCCTTGGTCTACAGTCAACTATACACCGAAGGGCTGGAAGGCTCCTTGCTACCTGATTGAAGGCGAAGGATATTTTGAGGACTGGAAAGACTTCTGGAATCAGACCAATTGGACCTACTGGGAGAGCCGCCAGGATGGTCGTTGCCAGAACTGCAAAATGCACAGCGGCTTTGAACACAGTGCTGTTGAAGAGTCCATGAAGACCG
>JAFAVL010000378.1 GCA_019242465.1 Chroococcidiopsidaceae cyanobacterium CP_BM_RX_35
TCCAAAAGCTGTATTACCACCGATTGGGTCAGCCACAGTCAGAAGATGTGTTAGTCTATCACCGCCTCGATCAGAAGGAATGGGGCTTCAATGGAGGTGTGACTGAAGATGGACGTTACCTAGTTGTTTCTGTATGGCGGGGGACTGATCCCAAAAATCTCGTATTTTACCGAGATTTGACCAATCCAGATGCCTCAGTGGTGGAACTGATTAGCGAGTTTGCAGCTAGCTACAGCTTGATCGACAATGATGACTCTATTTTCTGGTTCAGGACAGACTTGAATGCTCCTCGCGGTCGCGTGATCGCAATAGATATTAATAATCCAACGCCCGACCAGTGGCAAGAAATCATCCCCGAAGCTGCCGAGACACTGGAAGGTGTGAGCCTGCTCAACAACCAATTTGTTGCCGAATATCTTAAAGATGCCCAGACTCAAATCAAAATTTTCAATCTAGACGGCTCCTTTGTCCGCGAAGTAGCTCTACCAGGCATTGGCTCAGCTGGAGGCTTCGGCGGCAAACGCTACGATACAGAAACTTTTTATAGCTTCACCAGCTTTACGACACCAGCAACTATTTATCGCTATGACATGGTAGGTGGTGAAAGCACTATCTTTCGCCAGCCTCAGGTTGATTTCAACCCAGCAGATTACGAGACAAAACAGGTTTTCTACACTAGCAAAGACGGTACTCAGGTGCCTATGTTTATCACCCATAAGCAGGGAATGCAATTGGATGGAAGTCATCCTACATTTCTCTACGCTTATGGCGGTTTCAACATCTCCATAACGCCCAGCTTTTCAGTTGGCATTCTGGTGTGGATGGAGATGGGAGGTATTTATGCTGTGCCGAATCTGCGGGGTGGTGGCGAATATGGAGAGGAATGGCACCAGGCAGGAACAAAGCTAAACAAGCAAAATGTCTTTGATGATTTCATCGCGGCAGCAGAGTGGCTGATTGCGAATAAGTACACCTCTCCAGCCAAACTAGTGATCGCCGGTGGCAGTAACGGGGGGTTGTTGGTGGGTGCTTGTATGACTCAGCGTCCTGATTTGTTCGGTGCCGCATTGCCAGCCGTCGGGGTAATGGATATGTTACGGTTCCACAAGTTCACTATTGGTTGGGCTTGGGAGTCTGAGTATGGTTCCCCTGATAATTTGGAGGAGTTTCAGGCTCTATATGCCTATTCCCCGCTACACAATCTCAAGCCTGGGACATCCTACCCAGCCACACTGATTACGACAGCAGACCATGATGACCGAGTAGTACCCGCCCATAGCTTCAAGTTTGCCGCCGCCCTGCAAGCGGCTCACAGAGGTGCAGCACCAGTGTTAATTAGAATTGAAACAAAGGCAGGGCATGGGGCTGGTAAGCCAACGACTAAGATAATTGCAGAAATTGCCGACCGCTGGGCTTTTTTGGTGCGGTCGCTAGACATGCATTTGACAAAATCTTAGCGACCGAAGTGCCTATCGCTATAGTGACTAAGGAATAGCAAGATGACTAGACTCTTCAGAAGGGTTAAACAGTCTATTGGTAGAAACTTTAATAGAGCGGTTCGCAAAACAACAGAAAATATTAATAGCGAAGTAGAAGAGATAGTTAGCAAGACTTTAGCGAATGAAGAAATCGAAGAAATTGTTATTCGAGCAGTTGAAAGAGTAATTTTTTCTCTCGTCCGACGCTATTGGCTTGCTGTAGTTGCACTATTCCTAATATCGTTAGGACTTCAATCAGTTTTTTTAAGCATTACTATCACTGCCTTATTGAGGAAATAGACATAATTTATTCACTATCAAACCACAAAGGCACAAAGGAAGAGGTTCTTTGTGTCTTTGTGGTTAATTATTAACCAAGGATATTCAAACGGAGATGGTATGAGTATAGCTTTGTCCATCTCCTAGCTGCCGAAAAAATCTCAGCTATATTGCTCGTTTGAAACAGCTTCCAGGTTAAAGAGCATTTGCAAAGTTTCCATTGCTCGGCGTCTAGCTTCAATGTCCTGCTGTGCTCGCAGTTGTACCATTGGGTCATGCAGAATTTTATTCACAATCCCCCGCGTTAGGGCTTCGATAACTTCTTGATGTTTTTCCGCAAATTCACACCCTAGTCGTGACAAAGCTTTTTCTAACTCTTGCTCGCGAATGGCTTCAACTTTGTTCATCAAACAACTGATTGTCGAAACAGTTTCAAGCGATCGCCACCAAACATCAAATGCTGCTACCTCTGCCTCTAAAAGTCGCTCGGCTTCTTGCACCATTTTCCGACGGCTTTCATGGTTCTGGGCGACTACTGCCTTCAAGTCATCGACATTGAAGGCTTGTACATTCGCCATCTGATTGACATCTGTATGAACATTGCGCGGTACTGAGATATCAAACAGCATCAAAGGACGGTTTGGTTCTAAAACGGCTTCTAGTTTGGCGCGGTCCAATAATGGTTCAGTAGCAGCTGTACTGGTAAATACCAAATCCGACATTGCCATCACTGTCATCATCTCTGAAATCGGATGGACAGCAAGCGCTACCTCCTGAAACTGATTTGCTAGTTCTTCTGCCCGTTGCCGAGAGCGATTCACGATGGTGATTTGACCAACCCCTTTTCCCACTAGGTGCTGTACGAGTAATCGTGACATTTTGCCAGCACCGACAACCGCAACTCGACAAGCTGCTAGATTCTGCCCTTGCATTTGAGCTAACTCCACAGCTGCGGAACTGATGGAGACTGCCCCAGTGCCAATGCTGGTGTCGGTGCGAACGCGTTTTCCGCCTGTAATCGCTTGCTTAAATAGCTTATTTAAGACGAGTTTAACCCCTTTATATTGCTGTCCTAGTTTGTGAGTCTGCTTCACTTGCGATAGGATTTGCCCTTCTCCCAAAACTAAGCTATCTAACCCAGCTGCCACACGCATCAGGTGCATGACTGCATCTTCGTGCAGCAACATAAACAAGTGTGGGCGTAAAGTAGAGATTGGTAATTTACTGTGTTCAGACAAGAATTGTATAACTTCCCGAATCCCATACTCAGTCTCAGGAGTAACGAGATAAATTTCTAGCCGATTACAAGTGCTGAGAATGGCAACTTCTTCTATATGGAGACAGCTTGTAAGCTGCGCGATCGCACTCTCCATCTGTAATTCTGCAATACTTAGCCTTTCTCTAACTTCAACTTGTGCTGTTTTGTGGCTCAACCCCACGACTGCAATATTCATAAAAACCCTTTAGGTAAACACCTTGCCCATTACAGGCAGCTTTTGATCTAAAAGTTTGTTAACAAAAAAAATTTGGATTTTAGATTTGATTTAGCACATACCCTGCCCTCAAGAGCAGTTGCCAAAATTTTTGGTGATTTGGTAGGCAGTTCAATCCAAAATCCAAAACCCTTGGAGCGCTTTCAAGGGAGCGTCTTTTGCAGGAGAAATGCAAACCGCTTGGGTCCAAAATCGCCTACCTAACCGCTGCTATCGCAGTTGCAGCGTCTTTGGTTCTTCAAACATGTGAATCGTATCGACAAATCGCGCTGTCTGTGACTGGCTAGAAATCACCAGAGCCTGAGTTCTTGCTCCTCCATGAAAGAAGCGAACACCTTCCATTAAGGTGCCAGGGGTAATGCCACAAGCAGCAAAAAGTACCGTCTTACCTGATGCCAATTCCTCAGCGTTGTAAACTTTGTCAGGATTTTCGATACCCATTTCTTGCAACCGAGCAATATTACTTTCTCTGCTTTCACCAATTAAACCTGTCTTCACTACTTCTGGATCGTATACCAATTGTCCTTGGAAGTGACCGCCCAGACAGCGCAGGGCAGCCGCCGAGATCACACCTTCGGGTGCTGCCCCAATTCCCATCAGGGCATGAATGTTGGTGCCAGCAAAGGCGCAGGAAATCGCCGCCGAGACATCGCCGTCGCTGATCAGTCGGACTCTAGATCCAGCTTGACGGATTTCTTTAATCAGATCTTTGTGCCGAGGTCGATCCATCACAACGACTACCAATTCTTCCACCGCCCGATTCAGGCACTCCGAAAGAATTTTGAGGTTCTGGGTCGCCGACTTGTTAATATCTACATGACCCCTTGCCTGCGGTGGAGCTGCTAATTTCCGCATGTAGAAGTCAGGAGCGGCAAATAGACCCCCTTTTTCAGAAATCGCTAAAACAGCCATTGAACCATTTTGACCGTAAGCAACCAAGTTGGTTCCTTCACAAGGGTCAACAGCGATATCAATTTCCATCAGTTCATCTGGGTTGCAGAAAGCTTTGGCATCCTCACGAGTGCAAATGCCTACTTCTTCGCCAATGTATAGCATAGGAGCATCATCCCGCTCTCCTTCACCAATGACGATGCGACCTCGCATATAAATTCTGTTCATCCGCTCTCGCATGGCTTCGACTGCCACTTGGTCAGCAGTATTTTTCTCGCCTTTGCCCATCCACCGAGCAGACGCGATCGCTGCTTGCTCGACTACCTCAATAATCTCTAATCCCAACGTATTTTCCACTGGCT
>JAFAVL010000583.1 GCA_019242465.1 Chroococcidiopsidaceae cyanobacterium CP_BM_RX_35
CTAGTGCATCTTGAACTAACACTGCCAATCCCCTATAGCGAACTGACCAATGCTCAAAGGGTGCCAGGGGTACAGCGAGCCGAAGCGTTATCCGTTAAAGGCGGCTTGTGGCTGAGCAATGGTGAGATTACTCAAGTGCGAGTCATCGGATTCGATCCCAACGGACAATTATTCATTCCCCAACACATTGTCCAAGGAAGTGTAGGTGCGCTCTCTACCCCTTACTCTGTCATTGTAGATGCCACTAATCTCAATTCCCTGAATGTCCGAGGGGTAGGCGACATAGGCAAATTTGGCTCGATAAGTGCCCGGATAGTTGGTTTAACTCAAGGAAACCGCTCAATTGCCTCAAATCCCTTCATCTTTACCTCTTTGGAGAACGCCAACACTTTCTCAAGCTCTGGTCAAACTGCTAGTGTCATTTGTAAATTGCCAACTGGCTCGACACAGTTTGAGTGTACAAACTCTTATGCCAGTGTGGACGGAACTACTTCTACTCCCAATCAGCCCGCTATTGCACCCAAGCCGTTATCTGCAACAGATCAAATCACTTATGTCTTGATTCGGGCTCAACCTGGTCAAAACCTACGGGTACTCAAGCAGAGGCTCGAAGCCGCACTGCCAGACACTCAAGCCTTTACTCGGGCAGAGCTAGCTGAAAAGACTGAAACCTTCTGGCAACAGCGAACTGGTATTGGGTTTGTTCTAGGTCTTGGTGCAGTAGTGGGCATAATTGTTGGGGTGATCATTGTCGGTCAGATCCTCTACTCCTCAGTGTCCGATCATTTGAAAGAGTTTGGAACACTTAAGGCAATGGGTGCGTCTGATCTAGTTATATACGGCGTGATTGTGGAGCAGGCGTTGTGGATGGCAGTCTTAGGCTATGTTCCTGGTATGGTTCTTTGCTTGGGACTGGGAGCTTGGACATCCGCTACCCAGGGCATCCTGGTTTTAATTACACCAGTCACAGCGATCGCTGTTTTGGGGGTCACTGTCTCGATGTGTGTTGGCTCGGCAGTCTTTGCCATTCAAAAAGTCACCCGCGTCGATCCAGCTATCGTGTTCAAAGCATAAGCCGATCGGCAGGAGAGTCCACTATGAAGACAATTAGCAAGAGCTAGGGAGGGGTATCTAACTATAAGTAGAGAATCTAGTTATTCCTTGTGCCAGATTTATACTTCACTACTTAAGGGTTTATTATGGTTTAAGTGGTTAAGTAATCGTACCTAAAAAGCGTCACTCAACGCTGCTGCAACCCAAAGATTCATAACAAGGTGACTGAGACACACTGTAACTCAGCCCAGAGGCGGAGATAAATTGTTTACGGATACTAGAACTAGAACTAAAGCTAAAGCCAGCGCCATAACTGCTATGGGGCTGGAGATGGTTTACCAGTCAAAAGCTGGGAGTTTTCAAGCTCTTAAGGGTATTAATTTAGAGGTCCAACAAGGCGACATTCAACTTCTCATGGGACCTTCTGGCTCTGGCAAGACTACTTTGCTGTCTATCCTAGCGGGGATATTAACACCAACAGAGGGAAGTGTACTCCTCTTTGAGGAAGAGATTACCAAGTTTTCTCGAGAGAAGCTAGCCCAATTCCGACTACACAATATTGGGTTTATTTTTCAGGGTTTCAACCTGTTCCCAGCTCTCTCGGCGGCAGAGGATGTGCAATTAATCCTAAATATTAAGGGTATTCGGGGTAAAGCAGCGCAACAGCAAGCGCAGATGCTACTAGAACAGGTGGGATTAGGAGATAAGGCGCACCAGAAACCGGGCGATCTGTCTGGAGGACAGAAGCAACGAGTGGCGATTGCCCGGGCACTGGTTGGCAATCCTCGGTTAATTATGGCGGATGAGCCTACTGCTGCACTAGATTCTCATAGTGGACATAACGTCATTTCGCTGCTACGCCAGTTAGCGAAGGAAGGGGGCTCTACTGTACTGATGGTGACACACGATCCTCGTTTAGTGGATGTAGCCGATCGAGTCGCTCGTTTAGAAGATGGAGTACTAATGAGATGAGCGCTCGTCGTATTCCAATTTGCCGTATTCTAACTTGACGAGCCGATCTGCCAGGTGAAAGTACCAGTGACCATAGAGGTGCCGGAGGCTAGAGTTGTTTCTTTTCCTAGCCTAAGCGCCTAAGCGTCTCTCTGGGAGCATTCCTCGTACTGTTTCTAGCACTGAGCAGGGTTGCCAACCTAATTCTTGACGGGCTTTGGCAGCATCTACCCGGACGCAACGGTCGTAAACATAATGAACGCGCTCTCGACTTAGGGGTGGTTGCCAGTTAAATAGGCGTCCAAACGGCTCGAGTAAGTTCCCGACTAGTCTAACTAGAGCCTGGGGAGCTTCGCGGGGAACTGGAATGCCTGTTTCCTGACTGAAGATCTCGAACATTTCACGGGTGGTTAATTCACCAGCAGAAATGATGTAATGTTCTCCTGATTTACCTGTTTTTGCTGCCAGAAGCATTGCAGTGGCTAAATCGTCCACATGGACAATCCCAGTCATGCGATCACCACCAACCCATAGCTTGAGTCTGCCTTTCAGGAATTGTTGCAGCACGGGACGAAAATGGGG
>JAFAVL010000615.1 GCA_019242465.1 Chroococcidiopsidaceae cyanobacterium CP_BM_RX_35
CCTGATCAGCATTTTATACTTTTACAGAGCGAGGACAGGCATGCTCCACGGCAGGTGCCGCCTTACCGTTGGCGATATTCGCCAATAGGAGCAGCTTTATGTCTGCCTCCATCCAGCGCCTGCTCTCTCTCCCCTTAAGATTTTATTTACAAACCGTTTCTTACTCCGCCTCTACTTACCCAGCCAAAAGGGATTTACCCCTTTCTCTGCCAATACCATCCAAGCAGTAGCGCCAACATGTATACGGCGATAATAGTTCCATGGATTACCATCAGGCATGATAAAACCAGTCCTTAATTCAGCCTGATTTGTAGTGTAAAGCCCACCAGATTTATCTTGTCCAGCTTTAAGAGTCGAAATCAAGGTTTTAGACTTTTGCGATTGACCTGTACGTTGATAAGCTACTGCCATCTGAGCAGTTCCTTCGTACCAGATACCGTCACCATCATGGTTAAAAGTAAAACCTTGATCAACTTTATGGTGCTTTTCCGCATATTTCAGAGCCTGCTGATATGGTTTTCCTTCCTCTCGGAAAGCTAACACTGCCCAAGCTTGAACATCTAACGGTACTACATTCTTGTAAGCTGTCTCTCCATCTGCTTGAGTTCCTGTCCAGAATTTGCCTTCAGTCTGATCCCACATTGACTGGACAAACTGTTTGGCGTAGTTGGCACGTTCTTGCCAGACGCGATCGCCAGTAATCAGGTACAGCCGCTTGAAAGCTGCATACAGATCAATATTGTGTTCTGTAGACTTGTAAGTTATGGGATTGGGCTTTGGTTCCCAACCACTAAAACCGCCAATGTACCCACTATTAGCAGCGTGGCAATTCTGCTCTATCCACTCTCCCATTTTCTTTGCCGCTACTAGATAAGGATTGCCACCGTAGGTTTCGTAGTATCCTAAAAGTGCCAACATTGCCCAAGCAACATTACCTGTGTGGGTGCTAATCTGAGACTCTTGTTCTACCCAACGTTTGGCTTGGTCGTCATACCTACCCGGCAGCAACACATCACCAGAGGGAGAAACTAGTCTCCCCCCTCGGTAAGCATTGCGAACCCGACCATCGTGGAAAAAGCGGTCGTGATTTTGAGCATACACAAGTGTGTCAACTATCTGCTTTGCCCGTTGATGATCGCCAGCAGCAATGAAAGCTAAAGCAGAGACAGCATTGTCATAAGTGAAGGCAACATTGTGCATCATCACATCAAAGGGATGGTTAGATGCGGGTGTTTCGTAGCTAACTAAAAAACCCAATTCGAGCTGACTTTTATGCTTGCTACTCTTAGGCTCCGCTAGTAACTGAGTGCTGTCAATACTCGCGCGCGCGCGGTCGGCACTACTAGCAAGGTAATGATATGCACTGTTAGCAGTCTGCGCTTGCAGTTGGTGGTCGCAAGCTACAGCTAAGGTCAGCACAAAAATCAACAGAAAACGGAGGAGTCTGTGGCTCATGAGTAGACCTACTACAATCTTGGGTTATAAGCCAGCAAACTGTGCATCTGTCAGTAAGCGCGGGTTGGTGGTATCAGCCGGAACAAGGCTGTTAGAAATGACGGCGGCCTTATAGTTGTCGTAGATGTTGTCAGCCGTACCGTTATAGGTGAAGGTATTGTCACCACGAAGACCGCCAAAAATTGACCAGTCAGTTTCTTTCTCCTCGTTGAACCAGGCAACCATCTTAATGTTGTTAGTCAGGAGATAGTGGTAAGCATCGGTAATCCACTGCGACTTAGCTAATATATTAGTTCCAGAGCTTGTCTGCGTGGTGCAACCAATTTCAGTGATAGCAACGGGTTTAGTCGTTAGTGCCCGGAGGCGACTTAGCATGGGGCTGAAGGTCTGCTCTGGGGTAATCCAGGTTGACCACCACTGTGCCACGCCCCAGTTGTAGCCGCTGATCGCTACCCAGTCCACGTAGTTATCACCGGGATAGTAAGATTCAGCTGTATATGGTGTAGGCCAACCGTTATCAGTAAAGTTGACAGTCCAAATCCACTGGAGGTGAGTCCAGCCCATACCCTTGTTATAAAACAAGCTTTTGACCCGTTGCCACATTCGGACATAGTCGGAAGGAACGGTACCATTGGGCAGAGCACTCCAGGGATACCAGTCTCCATTCATCTCGTGAGCAAAGCGCATGTAGGCACGGCGATCGTCAGCCGTATTGTAGATACCATCTGGTCCACAGAGAAAGCCATACATCCGGTCAGACCAGTTGTTGAGGTATGTATCGTACTCACCATTTGCAACTCGCAAATCGATATCAGCAGGTGTAGAAGAAGAAGTACAGGCAAAGGGTTGCCAAGTAATCATTGGTACGTTGTGATTGTCCCAAACTGCCACGAGTTGCCGATGAAACAGTTCATCCATATAGCCAGTTCGATCGCACCAGGTAGTAAACAAATTTACTACCGCGTTCTTTTTACCCTGCCAGCTTTCTAGAGCTTGAATCTGGGCAACATTATTTACACCGTTCGCGCCGTAATAAATCCCTAACAGCATCCCATTACTAGCTACACTTGGCTGAGCTAAATGTGTGAGGAATAACGTACAGGCAAACAAATTCATTAAGCAAAAGTGCTTAAGCGAGTTTTGCCAGTACCTTAACATGTAAAGTAGTATCCGTATAGCATTTATTCTGAATTCAAACATTTTTTAGTTATTTTTGATGGATTTCAATCAAGATTGATGCTGTTCCTAATGGTATTCATCAAGCTTTTTGTGTAATGGAAGTATTTCTTCTCTTCCCCATCGTTCTAGTTAAAGGATAGAAACGGAAGACAGCGACTAACAACGACCAGAATGATTTCGTCTCGCTAATCTGAGTCTCTTGCCATTGTCCCGGTTGACAAAAGAGAAACTCAATTAACCTCCTCTCTTGTAATAGAGATAGAGCAGTGAATTCCCATTCCAGTTCTATACTACCTGCTGCATCTGAGTTAACATTACGTAACTCCACAGGTACATTTAGTAAGCCAATGATAGGAAGATGGAGCCAACCATTATTTGGAAATTGAGTAGGTAAAGCATCTGGTGCTAGCTTTATGGTTGTGCCTTGCTGCGACAGAGTAGCAGTAGTAACCCCAAGTTGGTGCTCATTCAAAGTTAATTCGCCCTTTAACTGATGAGGGAAACTGAGTGAAAGCACCTGTTGTGGCACGTCAACTGCTACTTGAATCGTAACAATCAACATGCAAACGTTGTAGATACTCCAAATAAAATTAATAGTTTCCAAATGTGGTTGAGTATGCCACTCAAATCCCAATAAATACATTGCTAAGACAGCCAGATAAATTCCCAAAACTGTAATTAGCGGATAAATTATAGTCCAGTTCACTCTGATTCCTTGAAAAGAAATGGCTTTTGGTGTTACCTTAAATCTTTTGCCGAAAGGCTTTAAGAACATCCCCATAATCATCAAAGCAACAGGAAAGCAAATAATATTTGAGTAGACATCTGCCCAAAATACTGAACGTTTGCGCTCATTCAACCAGGCAAATACGGAAACATTAACTACATAATATGGTACCCAGAAGAAGATAAGCCCATTTAATTCTGCTACTAGAGGTGTTAACCCAAATAGTAAGTAAATTAGTGGCACTAACATAAACATGGCTTGGAAGCCTGCTATCAACCAGTAAAAAATTCCCAAGGATTGAAAGAAGCGCTGTGCTAGGTTGAGCCCTGGCATAATTAGAGGATTGGTTTTAACTAATAATGTCTGTAAAGTTCCTTGCCCCCATCGCAAACGCTGATCAATATAACCACCAACATCTTCCGCTGCAGCACCAGCAGATAAGGCTTCGTTGAGATACAAAACTCGGTAGCCAGCAGCTTGAAGTTGCAGCGAAGTTAATAAGTCTTCACAGAGAGTTTCAGTTGGAATGCCTCCAATTTCTTCTAAATGACGGCGACGGATGATAAAGCAGGAACCACAGCAAATAACTGTATTGGTAGCATCTCTGCCAAGTTGCATCTTTCGGAAAAAGAAATCTTGGTCATTTGTGAAATCTGCTAAGCCGAGGTTATGTCTAATTGGATCGCCGTTATAAAAAGTTTGAGGAGTTTGAACTAGAGCAACCCTATAATCTTGAAAGAATCCAACTGAGCGAGTTAAAAAGTTTTTTGTGGGGATAAAATCAGCATCAAAGACGACAATTAAATCGCCGCTTGTTTGCTTGAGGGCATTGTTAAGATTACCGGCTTTTGCATGACGGTTATCTGGGCGAGTGAGATAGAAGCAACCCAGTTCTTCTGCCAGTGCTCGCATCTGCGGACGACCCTTATCATCTAATAAGTAAACCTGCTTGTTGGCATAGTCTAGTGCTTGACAGCCAATAATTGTCCGCCGCAGCATTTCAACTGGTTCATTGTATGTTGGCACAAGTACATCTACGCTAGGCTGGTAGTCTTGCTCAATGACAGCACGAGACAAGCGATCGGCTTCTGAAGAACGGTCTACAGTTACTACCATTAGCCATAGAGAACCAAGGTTAACAGTAAGTCCCAGCAGCTCAACAGCAAAGAACAGCAAGCTCAGACTACAGTTAAATGGGTCACTGAAATTTAGGGTGACAAACACTCGCCAAAACACGTAGCGCATCGCTAGCAGAATGAGGATCCCCACGACAGTCGCTCGCACCCAGACTGGCGGCGCGACAGGGTATAATTGCACAGCGACAAGTGCGATCGCGAGCCCCATGATACTGGGTGAAAGCAGTGCCTGTGTAGAGGTGCTAACCAAGGAAAAAATGGCTTCTCCCCAGTGCCGGAAACTCAGCAGCTCCGAGCCAATCTCTATCCAATCCAACTGTTGAAATAACCAAATCCCCACGAGAACAAACGCTAGGGCGAAAGCCACTTGTTCGAGCTTGGTATACCAAGAAATCTTAGAATTCTTCGCCACTACCACCAACTTCCAAAGCTAGAATGTCGAGGAAAAGTCACTTCAGCACTGCGACCAACATCACAGAACTGTACGGAGTTGGGAGTATCTTGCCAATTGACTCTGATTCTTACAGCTACTTGCCTCCGGACACTTTCTGGTGGCGGCACTGCTACGTCCTTACCCGTAGTTGTGACTCTACCCGAACCACCTCTAATCGCTTCAATAGTGCCGTCTAATACTTGACTGTCAGAACCAACTAACTTGACCTGTGCTGACATCCCGGCAGAAAGGTCTCTTGTACTCGCTTCGGGAAAGAATGCCTCTACCCATCGATTCTGGCAATTCAATACTTTTACAACCGGGGTAGTAGGAGTGATATATTCTCCTGCCTTGGTATCAACAGACCAAACAACGCCATGAGTGGGAGCTGAAAGCACAACCCGTTGATTTAAATTTAACTGCTGCGTCAGTTTCGTCAGCTCCACCTTTAGTGTCTGTTCCTGCAACTGTAGATCAGATGCCTGCTGTTGCAAGTCGGCAACCTCTGTTTGCAGCTCTCGCTGACGAATTTCGGAATAACTCAGAGTCCGCGAACCTTGTACCTGCAATCCAGCTCGTGCTGCCTCTAAAAACTGCCGTGCTTGGGCTAAACGCGATCGCGTGCGGTTAACATCAGTATCTGCTTGGTCGGCTTTCAGTTGTGCCTGATCGGTAACATTCTGAGCAATTGCGCCTTCTCGCACCAAACGGATGTAGCGATTGGCATCCACACGATTGGTTTTATCTGCAAGTAAAGCTTTATTCAGTTCGCTTTGAGCCTCTGCCATCTCTTCTTGGGCATAAACTATGTCTATCTTTTTTTGTTCTTGAACTTCAGTGCTGAATTGACTCAATAGCTGACGACGCTCGGCAATTCGCTGTCTAGCATCAGCTATCTTCTGTTGATTAAGCTGCAGCCGCGACTGAAGTTCTTGCTGACTGACTTCTAGTTCCGAAGCTTTCAGCTTATTCTCTACTTGACCAATTATGGTGCCTGCTCTCAACCACTGACCAGGCTGAATATTTCTGAGCAATAAGCTTCCAGAAATGGGACTGCCAACATCAATAATTTCAGCATTAATGAAAGCTTGGCTACTATTCACTTTCGTGTAGTGTTTCCAAACTAAATATCCGGCTTCACTCGCTACAAACAATACTAGACACAACCGCATGATTTTAAAGAACCACGCTCGCGTTAGCTGTGTTTCTCGCTTTCTAGTCGCAGTTATTGTTTCAGGAACCATTATCTTCCCAGTGTAGTGGTGGTATTAAGCATGTTGTGGTCAAGTTAGGGTAACAGATGCTAGTGATCTTGTGATTTAACTGTGAAAACTTTGCTCGAAGTCACAACGCTTGTACTTGGCGGAATTTCAATTCGCTCTCTCTGCTAATGATTACAGTCAAATCTGACGGTTCCTTACTAAATCACGTAAAGCCTAACAGGAGCCATCTGAATTCAGAGTCTTGCACGCAAATAACTCAACTGAGTTTAAGTAAAGGATTAAAATTGTATATTTTATGTAGAATTTGTGCATGAGTTTCATAACAGCATAAGCCAAACCAATCAATACATCTGGAACTTCAAAATATTTGAATGTGACTCTGATGGCTATGTTACGCCAGCTAAACATTGCTCTCTGGTGAGTTAAAACCGACGTCTATGAATCTCATATTAATCAGGATGTATCAATACATGTCAATAAACTATTTTAGAATTTATAAATAATTTTTTGAAAAGATAAACAGTTTTTAAACATAAATCAAGCATTTATGATTGAAAAAGAAAAATATGATTGTTACTATTACAGGCGTAAAGGTTCCCAAAGGATTACTTATGCAGTTACTCGCGTTGAACGAAACCAATTTGTTCAATACTTTAACAGACCAAGAGCAAGGAGTTGTAGTCGGTGGAAATGGTGGCAAAGTTTACTTTGCAGGGGCAACTCCCAACGGCGGTTTCTACGCATTTTCTAATAGTGGAAATTACAGCTCAAGCGGTGCTGTCAGTGCTGGTTACTACAGCTACACGTCTCCTCAAGGCAAAACCTACAAATTCTCGTGGGGCAAGAGTTAGTTGTAAGCTGATTATCGGCTAAGATTTCTCATGGTTAAATTTTCTTTTTATCAGCTACCCCGGCTTTCTACACTGAAGCCAGGGTTTTTAATTAAACTAAATCAAATATGAATAGAGTATGAACATAAAAATCAATTTGGTTTGTTGAAGACCAAGACTATAAACTGTTTTTTATAAGATGGAAATGTATTTATAGGATTTATACATGGTTGTAAACCCAACACTTCTTACACAAAAGTCAGACATTTATCGTTCATTTTTAGCTTTAATAGGGTTGATGATCAGACATTGATTTAGTAGAGTTGTGAGTGTTGACTTTAGGAAATTGCTTATGCAGCTACATGAGTTGGGCGAAACCGACCTATTTAATGAATTGTCTGACCAAGAGCAAGAAGTTATAGCTGGTGGACTTGACTATCAAGCATTCTTTAGCAGTTTGGCTCAATATGGCTTTACTGGTCCAGATAGCAGTGGTCCAAGTAGTAGCAGTTATGGTAGCTATAGCAGTGGCAGCAGCAGCTATGGCAGTGGCACCAGCAGTTACGGTGGTAGTACCCAAGCGGGTCCGCCCCAGTACAATGGTTACGGACCTTTAGGGCTTTTCGGTCCAGGTGGTATTTATTACACCAATGGCTATAGCAGCTAAAGCAATGTTTACAGTTTAGAATCTCATTCTTAGAGCTATTCCAGTTCATGGAAATGTAAAGATTCTAGGCGAGAACAAAAGTGCTTAAAAACTTGTCCGAATAAGTAATTAACTCCTCTGATCTCAAAATAAAATGAGATAGAGGTTTTTTCACAAAGACTATTTTATTTAAAGCATTAGCACATCACTATAAATGAACAGCCACGAAAACATTAATCCAACCTTTCTCCGGTCAGTTCAAAGTGATGAGTTTCTTCCCCCAATCGGTTTTTGGACAAAGCTAGGAGGGATAGTTCTAGTTAGCAGTGTTGGCATTGCTATTACCTTGGCTGCGGTCATCAAATACAACGTTATAGTTAAGGCAGCTGCTACTATCCGTCCATCAGGTGAACTGAGAATAGTCCAGGCAGCAGAAGCGGGAACCGTCAAAAATATTGAGGTTAAAGAGAATCAGATTGTTAATAAGGGAGATACCATTGCTCGCCTAGATGATTCTGTCCTTCAGATTCAAAAGAGCCAGCTGGCAGGGAATATACAGCAGAGCCAGCAGCAACTAGCTCGAATCGCTGCCCAAATCACCTCTCTTGACGCTCAAATTGTAGCCGAATCTAGCTTGATGCACCGTTCCATTGCCTCGGCTCAAGCCGAGCTAAGTGGTAACCAAAGAGAATACAAAGACAAGCAAGTTACAGCCATAACAGAAACGCAAGAAGCAGAGGCGGCACTAGAGTTAGCGAGGGTAGAGCTAACACAATATCAGAAGTTATCTAACACGGGGGCAGTTGCTCAGTTACAAGTTGAGGAGAAAAGACAAGCTTTTAAAGCCGCCGTTGCCAAGCTGCAACGTGTCAAAGCTAGCCTCAACCCTAGCCAGGCGGCAGTGACAGTAGCAAATGAGCAGATTGCTCAAGAAAGGGCTAGAGGTGAAGCCACCATAGCTGCTTTGATCAAAGAACGAGCAAACCTTCAAAGTACGCAAATTCAAATCCGAAACCAACTTAGCCACGATGTAAAACAGTTGCAACAAATTGGCATTGAAATTAGCAAGATGTTTGTGTTGGCACCTCACTCTGGCACTATCCTTAAACTGGATTTGCGAAACTCTGGTCAAGTTGTGCATGCTGGAGACTTGGTTGGCCAAATTGCTCCTACTGATATCCCTTTCGTTACCAAGGCTCGTGTTAAACCTCAAGATATCGCGAAGATTCAACTTTGCAAGCAAGAAAATGTTGCATATTGCAAACAGGGCAAAGTTCAATTACGGATTTCTGCTTATCCCTATCCAGATTACGGCACTCTTAAGGGTGCAGTCAGAGCGATCGCGCCCGATGCTATTACACCTCAAACAAGAGATGAGGCATCTGAACCTTACTATGAGGTAACTATTCAGTCAGAGACACCTTATCTGGTGAAGGATCATCGCCGCTATCTGCTCAAACCGGGGATGGAAGTGACAGCAGACATTATTTCTAGAGAGGAGACTGTGCTGACATTTCTGCTTAGAAAGGCGAGACTGATTGCAGATACATAATTAGGGTGTCAAGAAGTCCAAGTGTTCGCCGACTTGCGCTCGTAGTTGTCCTGGATTGCCCTGAACTTTCAGCTGACCTTGGTCTAATAGTACGATCCAATCGGCACGGTTGATCACCCTAGGGCGGTGGCTGATGAGAATTGTCGTTTTTCCTCGGCGATGGAACAAAAGCTGATTCAACACATGAGCTTCACTAACCGGATCGAGACCTGCTGTAGATTCGTCCAAAATTAAGATGGGTGGTTCGCACGCAATGGCTCTGGCTATAGCTAATCGTTGCCGTTGCCCAGTAGACATGTTGGCACCAAATTCACCTAAGACGGTTTGATATTTATCAGGAAGTTTACTGATGAAGTCATCAGCTTCGGCGATTTGGCAAGCTCTGACAATCTGTTCAAATCTGATTTGGGGAGAACCTAAGTGGAAGTTCTCAACAATAGAGCGACTCCAAAAATGGGGTTCTTGAGGAACAAGCACAACTTGCCGCCGCAAAGAATCAAGTGATAGATCTTGTAAATTGTATAGACCAATGCGGATATTGCCAGACTGAATTGGATATAGACCAGCAATCAATTTAACAAGCGTACTTTTACCGCAGCCTGACTTGCCGATTAGGGCAATTACTTTACCGCCAGGAATGGTAAGAGAAAAGTCTTTGAGTAGGTCAACTCTGCCAGCATGATGAAAGTTAAGGTTAGTGCAGACAATCTTAGCATCACCAGGAAGCTGGGCAAAGGGTCTTTTGTCATCGGCTTGAGTTTCAGGGGTAGAGTCAATAACTTCTGTCAGACGCTCAGTAGCAGTTTTAACCCGAGTAAACCCATCCATAAACCCAACTACAGTGCCAATAAACGACGAAAGATTGGTATTCATACTGTTAAAGGCTAGCAGTTGACCGATAGTTAATTCCTTGTCAATGACTAAGGTACCACCAAACCAGAGTAGCGCGACACTACCAATGTTGCCAACCAATCCAGAGAATACACTATTGACAATAGTGATTTGAATCGTCCGAAATGTGAGATTAGCGAGACGGCTAAATCTGCTTTGAAATTCTTCCCAAAACTGGGGAGCAGCAGTTGTAGTTTTAAGAGTTAATGCCCCTTTAAAAGTTTCAACTAGGACGCCTTGATTTTCTGCTTCCAAAACCAATAAGCTACGAGTTTTTTGTTGAAGTGTAGGTAAAAAAGCGACAGTAGAAAGTGTCATCATGACAGCAATTAAGATGGCAATCAGCGTCAGCTTCCAACTGTAGAACAGCATGAGACCTAAAGAAATTAGAGTGATGAAAAATTGGCTTGGTAGACCAACAACACCTTGGGCAATTAATTGATTTATCTCTTGAATATCTCGTAGTCTACTGATAATCTCACCACTACGACGAGATTCATAGTAAGTTAAGGGCAAACTAAGAATAGCTCTACCGAATTCCATAACTAGCCCTAACTCCAACCGTTGAGCAAAGTGAGCAATTAGGTTAGACCCAATCAATCCGAGGCTACTGCTAATAAGCCTCATGACCATAACGCCAATTGCTACAGCAGTAAGTAGTTTAGTATTATCTTGAACAAGTACATCATCTGTCAGAATTTGGATGAGAAAAGGGTAGGCTAAAGAGAGCAATCCCAGGCAGAAATTGATGAGCAGTGCTTCAGCTATAACCTGGCGATAAGGCCAGACACGTTGCAAAAATCGTCCAAAACTGCTAGTCTCATCATCTCGTAGCTCAGAAAAGCGAACTGGGTCTGGTTCAAGTAAGAGTATGATGTAGTTCGTCCAGCATTCTTTAAGTTCTGCTTTGGAAAGATAACGCATGCCTACAGCCGGATCGGCGATCGCATATTTCTTACCTTGTCGCCCATATAAAATTACCCAGTGATAGCCTTTCCAGTGAATGATTGCTGGTAATGGCACTTCACTCACACGCTCTAAAAACTCAGCTGAAGTTTTGGCTGCACGAGCTTGAAATCCTAATGCTTCTGCCCCTTGCCTCAAACCTAGCAAAGTCGTGCCTAATTGCCCAGTACCTACAGCTTCGCGCACTTGATTGAGACTAAGTGCCCGTCCATAGTGTCTAGCAATAGAGGCAAGGCAAGCAGCCCCACAATCTTCTTCGTTGTGTTGCAGAATACATTGATGTTTCACCTGATTCACCTCCTCGCTCCCTTGCTAACGGTAGGTTAAGCTACTCGTTGGCTGAAAATACTAGACACGTTGCTAATCATCTCCATCTACTTTTATCAAACATCTCAGATATTTAGACAGTTCAAAGGTTAACATTTTGAGATCATTTCTTGGAAAAAAAAGTAACATTTTCGAGGAGTTATACAGCTAATGGTTAAGTCAGACATCCTTTAAACACAAATCAATCATTCCTTCACCATTTCTAATTTTGTAAAATTATAAATAACTTCCAACTTATTACATTACACAATCCGTGCAGAAGTTGAAAACTTTCCTCTGCGACCTCCGCGTCTCTGTGGTTCGTTAACAAAAATACTTTCATAAATCAAACAGGAATACTATAGCTGATAATCAATTAATACCAAAAATCTTTAAGTCTTTTAATTTTTTGGCAATTCAAAAACTATTTTGTTTTGCATATTAAGAGTATTAAAACACTTTAGAATGCTGATTTAGTATTATTAGTTAGAGTAATATAGCGTTTCTGTCTCTAGTGAGGTACACCTCGACCCCTGAAAGCCTTATTCTGACTGTCTCAGGTGTACCTCATTTCGAGGGGAACTGCTATATCTGCGAAACAATGAAATTGTACGAGTTACAAGGCGAAACCTAAATAGACATTTCAGAAGCGTCATTGCTAGCCCAACCGAGCTTTCAAGCCTTATATCTAATAATAGAATCATTAAGAAGTACTAATAATTTTATCTCTATGACCCTTCTCTTACTAGCGCTCTCCAGTTTTGTCGCCTGGTTTGTCAGTAGCCTGGCTGGAGGCGGCAGTCCGTTTATCATCATTCCAATGGTCGATTTCCTGTTGGAGGCGCAAGTTGTTCCTCCTGTCGTCACGACAGGGATGCTGCTTGGTAACTTCCAGAGAGTCTTGCTATTTTGGCAGGATATTGATTGGCAGTTGACGTGGTGGTACTTGCCAGGAGCTATGTCGGGGGCAATACTGGGTGCCTTTGTATTTACCCAAACCCAACTGCAATGGCTGCAAGTCCTGCTAGGATTGTTTCTTGTTAGTTCCATTTTTAGTTTTGGGTTCGGAGAAAAAGAACGCTCCTTCAAGGTTAGTGGCTGGTTTTTCTTGCCAGCTGGTTTTGCGTATGCTTTTCTTTCGGGACTTATTGGCAGCATTGGTCCAATCCTTAATCCGTTTTACTTGAATTACGGCTTGGTTAAGGAAAAGATGATTGCTACCAAATCTGCCCATGTCTTGGTAGTACATGTAATTAAACTGATAACATATGCTGCCTTAGGTGCGTTAACTATTCCTGAGCTTGGATATGGACTGGCGATTGGGCTCGCCGCTGCCCCTGCTAATTGGTTGGGGCAGCTAGCTCTGCGTAAGATTAGTGACAAACAGTTTCGCCAGTTCGTGGTTGCTCTTGTAACCATCAGTGGCTTGTTAATTCTCTGGGAACAAAGAGACTTCTTTGCCTTTTGGTAATAATTAGCTTTGTTAAACCGTATTTCTGCTAGGCATCCCAGAATTAGGAGACAGACTCAACGAGTAAATTTCACAAAAATTTTAGCGAAGCTTGTAGAACCAGCAAAACTTATACAAAAAGGTAATGATAAGATTGGCGTGAATACGCTTCGAGAATCTGCCGTGCTTCGTTCTCCAACTTTGATACCTCAGCCAGCCCCAACAGCAGTTGCTGACCATAGTCGCCTGCGACTGTTCTCCGGCTCTGCTAATATACCGCTCTCCCAGGAAGTGGCTCACTCTCTGGGCATGGAACTAGGACCGATGATCCGTAAACGGTTTGCGGATGGGGAACTTTATATTCAAATTCAAGAATCGATTCGGGGTTGTGATGTTTTCCTGATTCAGCCAACATGCCAGCCAGTGAACGATCACTTGATGGAGTTGATGATCATGATTGATGCCTGTCGTCGGGCTTCGGCGCGGCAGATTACAGCAG
>JAFAVL010000661.1 GCA_019242465.1 Chroococcidiopsidaceae cyanobacterium CP_BM_RX_35
TGTCAATCGAGTCAAAGTTGCTCGTCTGGGAGGAAAAATTTTGGGACACAAACCTGTGTTCCCTGCTGCCGCATTGGCAGCGATTACCCAGGCGCTACAGCAGTCAAACATCGTGCAAGCCAAAATTCTCGTGGTGGACGATGACCCGCAGCTGTTGAACCTACTGCAGACTTTACTCTTGCCTTGGGGATTCCAGCTCACCTTGCTGGATAACCCCCGGCAGTTTTGGAGCACGTTGGAACAATCTCACCCCGACTTACTGATTCTCGATTTGGAGATGCCTCAGTTTAGCGGCATTGACCTCTGCCGAGTCGTGAGAAATGACTCTCAGTGGAGTGAACTGCCTGTGCTGTTTCTATCTGCCTACAGTGATGCGGAGACTGTCAATCGGGTGTTTACAGCGGGTGCAGATGACTATGTGAGTAAGCCAGTTGTGGGACCAGAATTGCTGGCTCGTATACTAAATCGACTGGAACGGACGCACAGCCGACAAAGACTGGCGGAGACTGATATCTTAACTGGTATTGCCAATCGCCGTAAATCCATTTCGGAACTGACGCGGTTGTTGCATCTAGCTGAGCGTCAAAAACAATCTTTGTGCTTAGTCATTTTAGATTTGGACCAGTTTAAACAGGTCAATGACCAGTACGGTCATGAGGCTGGCGACCAAGTGCTGCGGCGATTCGGAGGACTATTGAGCCAGATTTTTCGGCGTGAAGATATCGTAGCTCGTTGGGGCGGCGAGGAATTTATTGTGGGTTTATATGGTGCAACTCAACAACAAAGTTGGGCTCGAATCATGCAGTTACAGGCAGCAGTGTATCAACAGGAGTTTACTAGCGCTCTTGGTCAGAAGTTTCGGGTAACTTTCAGCGGCGGGATAGCTGAGTTTCCAGCGAATGGCACAGATCTGCAAGCGCTTTATCGCAGTGCTGATGCTGCTCTTTACCAAGCCAAGGCAGAGGGGCGGAATCGGGTATTCAGTGCGGTTGCTGCTCTAAAAGATTTGCGTTTATGATATTCCAAATTACGCTGAACAGTTTTACAAATTAATTTCTAGTTTAGAAAACATTAACCTATTGTTAGTACTTCCTTAACCATTAAACATCATTATCTAGATCGTCATCGTCGTCAAAATTTGCGGCTAGAAAAATAATGGTAACTTGCAAGAAGAAAGGAAGTTTGCTGAGCCTATTACTGGCAGCAGCCTTGGGTGTGAATGTGCCATCGGTCAGTGCCCGGACAACTAACCCTGTAGGTGACTTTAATGGCGGGTCATTGCTACCCACAGGTCAAATAATTACGCCCACAGCAGCACCAGGCTCTACGTTTGAACGCCTTGCTACGGGCTTACGCTCTGATGGGACTGCTGACGCGGCTGAAGCAGTGACGACTGCCCTCAGTCCAGATGGCAAAACCCTGCTAGTCCTCACCAGCGGCTACAACGAAAATTTTAAAGACGAGACAACTGGGGCAAATATTACATACCCAGTGCTTGACCCCACAACTGGGGCACCTAGTAGTGTCACAACTCCCAAAGCCGAGTGGGTATTTGTCTACGATGTCAGCACCGGAAAATTGGTTAAGAAGCAGCAGATTAATATTCCCAACACCTACGATGGTATAGCTTGGGCACCAGATAGCAAGCGCTTCTATGTCTCTGCTGGGGGAGATGACCGTGTCTATGTTTACAGCCTCAACGGTAATAGTCAGTTTGCGCCAGACGCCCCGTTCATCCTCCTGGGTCATAACTCGAACCAAACTGATCCTTTTCCTAAATACGATGGCAACATCTTGAAGGGTACTCCAGCAGCAGCTACTGTAGGGAGTAGTGCAATTGTAGCGGGAATTGCCGTGAGTAAAGACGGCAAGACCTTGGTGGCTGCTAACTTTGCAAACGACTCAATATCAGTTGCCGATACTTCCACCCGCAAGGTGCTCAACGAAATTAAGTTCTTCGTACCAGGTGGTAAAGTTGCGACAGGGGAATATCCCTATTATGTTGCGATTAAGAACACAGACAGTGGTGCGGCGGCAAAAGCTTATGTCAGTAGTCAACGGGACGATGAAGTGCTAGCTGTAGACCTTACTACCAATGCGATCACCCGCATTCCTGTAAGCGTCCAGCCTAATAAGATATTGCTCTCACCTGATGAAAGCCGACTCTATGTGTCTAACGGTGACACTGACTCTGTATCTGTCATTGATACAAGTAGCGATAAAGTAGTTCAAACAATCTCCCTATCTCGACCTGAAGATAAATACAAAGGGGAAAATCCTAACTCCTTGGCGCTCAGTCCTAACGGGGAGAGACTTTACGTCACTCTAGGAGGCGAGAATTCTGTCGCTGTTGTCAATTTGAAGGCTGGTCGAGTAGTAGGACGTATCCCCACTGGCTGGTATCCCAACTCTGTGAGTGTCAGTCAAAACGGCAGGAAACTCTACGTTGTCAATGCCAAGAGTACTTCCGGTCCTAACCCCTCGAATAGCCTGACGACTCCTGCGGGGATGGCACGCAACACAAACTATAGAAACGACTACGACTGGGCTTTAGAAAAAGCTGGAATTGCTACGATTCCAGTTCCCAATAGCAGTACGCTTGCTGCTTTAACCACACGAGTAGACCAGAATGTGGGTTATGGCAACCGACTGCCCGACCCGATGATGACTTTCTTGCGTAGGAGGATTAAGCACGTCATCTACATCGTCAAAGAGAATCGCACCTACGACCAGGTACTTGGCGATTTACCTGTAGGCAACGGTGATCCCGCATTGACCTTATTCCCGCAAGCCATCTCACCCAACCATCACCAGTTAGCTCTTAACTTCGTAACTTTGGATAACTTCTACGATAGTGGCGAGTCGAGCGGAGTGGGATGGAACTGGTCTACCCAAGCCCGAACAACTGACTTCACGGAGAAGCACCAATCAGTTGATTACGGTAATGGTGGTAATTGGACCACTTACGATTACGAGGGTACCAACCGCAATATCAATATTGGCGCAGCGCAAACACCACCACCTCCACCACCTGGGACTGCTAACTACCCGCAGATCAGTGTACGGGAAACTGGATTGATAGATCCTACTGGCAACTCCTCTATCCTGCCTGGCTCCAAAGACGTTAACGCTCCAGCTGGAGATAACGACCTTGAAGAGAATGCCGTCGGCGGTTATCTTTGGGATGTGGCATTGCGTGCAGGTAAGACTGTACGTAATTACGGCTTCTTCCTCGATTTAGACTACTACAGCACTAGCACTGGCACAACTGATCCAACGAAGGCTGACCCAAGTAACCAACTGTTCATTCCCATCTCTCCCACCCCATTTGCCGATAATATCCTGCAAGCCCCACCTGATAAGCCAGTCTTGCAGGATAAGACAGATATTTATTTCCGGGGTTTCGACCAGAAAAACTCGGATGTCTACCTCTTTAACGAGTGGTTACGCGATATGCAACAGAATGGTCTGCCTGCCTTAACGTTGCTACGCTTTGCACATGACCACTTTGGTAGCTTCAGCAATGCCATTCTCGGTCTTAATACCCCAGCGCTACAAATATCTGATAATGACTACGCCATTGGCAAGGTAGTGGAAACCATCTCGCATTCCCCAGCGTGGAAAGACACAGCCATCTTTATCATTGAAGATGACTCTCAGAATGGTCCTGACCACGTTGATTCCCACCGTTCTATGGGCTACATCATTTCAGCGTACACCAAGCGGGGCGTTGTTGTCAGCACTAACTACAACACTGTCAGTATGCTGCGGACAATGGAGGATTTGTTAGGAATTGGTTACATCAGTACCACTGATGCCAATGCAGAGCCTATGTCGGACGTTTTTACCGAAACGCCCGACCTAACTCCTTACCAAGCCATAGTGCCTGGCGACTTGTGCGCTTTGCCTCAAGGTCCTAACCTTATACCTGCATGCAATGACCCCAGTGTGCAGAAAACAGCTGTTCTGCCTTCTTTGCACAACGGCAAGTGGTGGGCGGCAAAAACTAAGGGCTTTGACTTTGCAGTTGAAGATAAGCTCGATGTTGCAGAATTTAACCAGCTCCTTTGGGCGGGAATTAAGGGCAATAACGTCCCTTATCCAAGGGTACGTAGCCGCGCTGACTTGCGGCAGAACCGCGCTCAGCTGCTCAAAAATTGGCAATTGAGGGCAAGCCGCATCTCGGCTGCAACTATCAAGTAGGTTAATACTGCTTACAACCTTTAAGGGAAGAGGTCAAGAAAAACGCTTGACCTCTTCATTTTTCTCTTTCCTCTAATGGTCTACTGTCTGAAGCGTAGCCACTCCGCGAATCAAGTCTAAAGCTTGGAACAGTACTGCTCGCATTTGAAATAGGACTAGCAGGAGAAGTTTGGCGACAAAGATTTTGCAAATCCATAATTCTGCCGTCTGCTGTTTGCATGTAGCACAACGGTACATCAACACTAGAGTTTTGTAATTGTGGGGACTGAGGAACTGTGGCAGTCGGACTGCTAAAAGCCACCCTAGCCGCCAGTAAAGTCAGAATGACAGACAAGGTAGCAGAACCGTAAAAGCATCTCAACATACTGATGAACTCTGTAGATAAAGCTGGCGATGCTTGCATTAATTAGAAATATATAGATGAAACATGCCATGCGCAAGCTGTTAACATTTCTGCAACGATTCTAGTTTTGGGCTCTATCCCCTACATGGATGGCAATTTGCCCTACCGCTACCTACCACTGCTATGCTAATCCCACGTTTGCAAAGGTTTTTAACCGCCCCAATTGCCGAAACACCAGATCGCAGCCATAACCACCGCACAATAACCGCAACTTTGCTGTTTTGGCTGAGTCTAAGCCTAACGTTTGCATCTATTTACGGCGTTATCGGACTCCAGAAAGCCTTCAGATCTGAGTACGTTGTGGCAAAGGATGCGCGGGAGTACGTGTTTTGGATGCAGCGGTTTATAGATCCAGGGCTATTGCCGCATGATTTGATTGCAGATTATTTTCAATCCATTACCCCATCTGGATATGCCGCTATCTACCATCTCATGGCGAGTGTAGGCATCAATCCACTAGCTTTGAGCAAAATCTTGCCGATTGTGCTGGCACTGATTACTACTTGCTACTGTTTTGGCGTTTGCCTCCAGCTATTGCCTGTCCCAGCTGCCGGATTTATAGCCACCTTGCTGCTGAATCAAAGTCTCTGGTTTAGAGATGACTTGGTTTCTGCTACCCCTAGGGCTTTTGTTTATCCGTTGTTGTTGGCATTTTTCTACTATCTGTTGCGCCGCTCTGTGCTAGCTGTTGGCTTGGCGATCGCCCTACAAGGATTGTTGTATCCCCCATTGGTATTTATTTCAGTCGGAATCTTGTTTGTGCGGCTGTGGAACTGGCAGCTCTGGCCACCCCGTCTTGAACGGAATCGGTCTAATTATTTTTTGTGTGCATTGGGGCTGGGAATCGCCCTTCTGGTGATGTTACCTTATGCGACGTCAACGTCCGAATTTGGACCACTGGTCAACGCGACGGAAGCTAGGAACATGCCAGAGTTTTGGCCAGGCGGACGGCACCCTTATTTTGATTCCAATCCTTGGAAGTTTTGGCTTGTTGGACAACATAGTGGTGTAATACCGCCGTTATTGCCTCCCCTGATCTGGATTGGGTTGTTGTTGCCCGTAATACTGCGAAATCCGTCCCGCTTCCCTTTGGTCAAACAGATCAAAAGTGCAGTTACAGTCTTACCTCAGATTGTGCTGGTATCCTTGGGACTGTTTTTTGCCGCCCATGCCCTGCTGCTAAAACTCTTTTTTCCCAGCCGATATACGTCGCATACTTTTCGAATTGTGATGGCTCTTGCCGCTGGGATAGTGCTGACTGTGATGCTAGATGCAGTTTTTTTGCAAGTAAGTAAACTGTTGATCAACGGCTGGTCACCGAACTTGAACCGGAGGCAACCTCCACTCCTGCAGGTGACTTCGTCGAGACGACTGTTCGTAGTTTTAGCGTCAACAGCACTGATAGGGGCTGTACTCGTTCTTTATCCCAACTTTACCCCAGGCTTTCCCTTGACAAATTATCGAGTGTCTGGAGAGTCAGGTTTGTATGAGTTCTTGCACAAGCAACCCAAAGATATTCTCATTGCCACACTGTTAGATGAGGCAAATGACATCCCGACGTTTGCTCAACGGTCCATTTTAGTTGGCAAAGAATATGCACTTCCCTTCCATCTCGGTTACTATCGCCAAATTCGCCAAAGGGCAATAGATCTGATTCACGCTCAGTACAGTCAGAACTTAGCCGAGGCAGCAAGTGTGATTCAGAAGTATGGAATTGATTTCTGGCTATTAGACAAGTCAGCCTTCACGCCTGAGTATGTGACTAACAGCTGGTTCACACAGTATCACACAGCAACTCACAAGGCGCTAAAGACCATTGAGGAAGGAACTGTCCCTGCCTTATCAAGGCTGACAGGGCGCTGTTCTGTTTTTGAGGATGCGACCCTGATTGTACTTCAGGCAAAGTGTATTGAGAGCCGTGCTGTAGGAAGCAAATAAGCAAGGGCAAAACATACCCGACAAGAAAAGTCGGGTATGTTTGACGAGTGGTACATAGCCCGTGTTAGCATCAGGCGATAGTTGATGGACACCAAGGGACCGATGATGACTCAGGCGACAACAAACCAGACGCAAGCCACAGCCGCAACTTTTAGGGCACTTCGATGTAAAGAGTGCGGGACAGAATATGAACTCAAAGCCGCTCACGTTTGTGAATCATGCTTTGGACCACTAGAAGTAACCTATGACTATAGCGCCCTCAGCCGCAGCGTTACCCGCGAAACTATTGAGGCGGGTCCTCATTCAATTTGGCGCTACCGTCCTTTCTTGCCTGTTGCGACTGACACCCCAATTGATGTGGGAACAGGCATGACACCTCTGGTTCGCTCACAGCGGCTGGCACGGCGCTTGGGTCTGAAACAGCTTTACATTAAAAACGATGCCGTCAATATGCCCACCCTCAGCTTTAAGGACAGGGTGGTGTCGGTTGCCCTGACACGAGCACGGGAGTTAGGCTTTTCTACTGTGTCTTGCGCTAGCACCGGGAATTTAGCCAATTCAACAGCCGCGATCGCTGCTCATGCTGGTTTAGACTGCTGCGTCTTCATCCCAGCAGATTTGGAAGCAGGTAAAGTTCTCGGTACCCTGGTTTACAGTCCTACAGTGATGGCAGTACATGGTAACTACGACCAAGTTAATCGGCTCTGCTGCGAAGTTGCTAACACCCACGGCTGGGGCTTCGTCAATATCAATTTACGCCCCTATTATTCTGAAGGATCAAAAACCCTGGGCTATGAAGTGGTAGAACAACTAGGATGGCAGTTGCCCGACCACATCGTCGCTCCCCTAGCTTCTGGCTCTCTTTACACAAAAATCTATAAAGGCTTTCAAGAATTCATTCAAGTTGGGCTGGTGGCAGAGAAGCATGTCCGATTCAGCGGCGCTCAGGCAGAAGGTTGTTCTCCCATTGCCCAAGCCTACCGGGAAGGACGCGACTTTGTGAAGCCAGTCAAGCCCAGCACTGTTGCTAAATCTCTAGCGATTGGCAACCCTGCTGACGGTATTTATGCCCTTGAAATAGCGCGGAAAACTAACGGCAATATTGCATCAGTTACTGATGCTGAAATTATCGAAGGCATCAAGCTGCTAGCGGAAACCGAAGGTATTTTCACTGAAACGGCTGGTGGCACTACAGTTGCTGTACTGAAAAAACTGGTAGAAGCAGGCAAAATTGATCAGGACGAAACTACCGTAGTCTATATTACTGGCAATGGTCTAAAAACTCAGGAAGCTGTACAGGGATATATCGGCGAACCGCTGACGATTGAGGCGAAGCTAGACAGTTTTGAACGGGCACTGGAGCGATCGCGTACATTAGAGCGCCTCGACTGGCAGCAAGTTCTGGTCTAATTTTCGATTTCAGACTTTACGCGCACAGCTTAGAGCGACTTGGACTTTGGCTTAATGGCAAATCTAAGACTCTAGAATATCACCAAATATCCACATAACGTTTAAACCCTAATCATGTCTGTCAAAGTTTTGATTCCTACTCCTCTACAGAAATTCACGAATAATCAAGCCACACTGGAGTGTAAAGGCAGTAATGTGGCTGAGTTGCTGCAATCCTTAGAGCAAAACTGTCCCGGTATTATGTCAAGTTTGTGCGATGACAAGGGTCAACTGCGGCGATTTGTGAACTTTTACGTTAACAGTGAAGATATCCGATTTTTAGAAGGGACAGAGACACCTCTTAAAGAGGGTGATGAGGTGAGTATTGTCCCAGCAGTTGCTGGTGGCTGAGAGTGGGGGGTGTAGGGGATATTGGCGTTATTTTTAACCCTACACCCCATTCTCCCTTTGAACTAAAGCTCGATCATCCCCCAAATCTGTTAAGAAAAGATGCTTGTCAAACGTATATTCTTGACCTAAAAAAGAGATTATTTTTTCAGTATCATCTTCTGCGTTTTGTAAACAAGTTGAAGCCCCAGGAGATGGTGTGATGTTAAACAAGATGTCTTCTCCGATAATTTTGGCTTCTCCAAGCTCAAGACTTCTAGTCTTAAGATTGACGATCTGAGGTCTTATTCCTCCATATCCTTTAGCAAGCTTTATCTCACTTAATTGAATTGAGGGAACAATTTTTTTGACTTCTTTAAGAAATAATCTTTTGCCAATTATTGGCACATCGTAAATAAAATTTCTCACAATATATTTAAATATCTCTTTATCTGACAGAATCTTGAAAAAGCTAATGAACGCGTTAAGGCTGAATCCAGCCGTTCTGAAGTAATCAACAATAGTTGCATAGTGATGTTGCTCCAACAACGGAGTAACTTTTGCAGTAGGACCAAATCTAGTCTGACTTTGATTGTGAACTTCTGAATCTCCATGAATAGCTGCAAAAGGTATCTTCTTGAGCTGCACAGTGTAGACTTTACCGTTCAAAACGCCCGGCGCAAGATAAAAATTTCCAGCTACATTCAGAAGTGCATAATCCTTTCCATAACCTAAAGACTTTGCGAAAAGCAAACTGTATGCTCCAGCAGCAAAAACAACAACCCTAGCGAAGATCGTCTCTTTATCAGTCTGAATATGGTATAGCCCTCCTTCCTTCTTAAGACTCTTAACCCTTGTTGCTATCATCACATCAATCGATTTCTCGGAATTATTAATTGAATTTTGTAGAAAGGATCTAGATAGCTCTTGAAAATCAATTGTGTAACCTTCTTCAGTAAATAGAGCACTAATCTCTTCATCTGGCGCTCTATTTTTCACAATATTAGGTTCAAATAACTCTATCTCCTCTTTTCCAATTAATTTTAATTTGGGAAATAGTGATTTAAATTCTTTGTATCTTTCTCTGAGTTCCTCAGTTTGTTCTTTTCCTATAGCCAAAACCATTTTGTTGTACTTGCTATAAGTTTCTTGCTGCAGATCTTTTCTCAAAATATAATTCTTAACTAGATTCGCAGCTTTTTTAACCTTTTGAGCTTTTTCCAACTTATAGTTAGTTTCTATATCTCCAAAATGCAGCGTTTGACTATTGCTTGTTTTATGAGAGTTGACTAAAGCAATATCTTGATGTTTTTCTATTAAAGCAATCCGGTGTACATTAGTATAGTTACTCAAGCAGTACAGCAATGCAGTTCCAGAGATTCCGCCGCCAATGATTGCTACTTCGTAAACGCTGTTCTCAGAATGCATAGTTTTTCCAAGGAGTTGTAGAGCTTGTGTACTTCCATTGCCTAAAGCTATCTTAGCGTTTTCCCCTTACACAAGGGGGCAAGTGTATGAGTCGTCTTGTGTTTGCGCCTGCCCACCACCTTGCTCGCATGATCCGCGATCGCGAAGTTTCCGCCTTTGAAGTGCTGGATGCCTATCTCACGGAAATTGCCACCCATAATGTTAAGGTAAACGCGATTTACACGCTGGATGAAGACCGTGCTCGTCAACGCGCCTTCCTTGCGGATGAAGCGTTATTCAATCGAGCCTCAAACGGTCGAATCCGATCATTCGAGGCGGTTTTCAGACCTCGTTTGGCAGAATTACGGATCACTCAAAGGTCAGCCTGAGTTCTACTCCGGCTGCTGCTTTGAGCAAGCTCAAAAGCATTGATTGAGCGCGATCACTACGTCAGGCTAATGGATCAGTTTCTAGAGCAATACGATGCTTGGATTTGTCCGGTCGCCATGACGAGCGCTTTTACTCATTGCCCAACGGGAAAGCCAATTGAGATCGATGGAGTGAAGTATCCCTATATATTGGCGAATGGTGTATATACGATGACCTTTAATTTCACAGGTAATCCAGTTGTAGTGATTCCGGTAGGGTTAATTCGAAAAGGATTGCCGATCGGTGTTCAAATTGTGGGGCGACGGTGGCAGGATTTCCATGTTCTGCTCTCTCCTCTGCCGCTGCTTGGATTGCTCTAGGATTGGTCGCTCAATTACCAAATTCGGCATTTGTTTCCACACCTACTAGCGTACAAAAAAGTATGCGGACATGGTAAAACCAGTTGCGCTCACAAAACGACGTAGTTGATTGGGATGAATCTTGTAGGCGAACTTGGCACTAAGATAGCCACCAATCAGAGCCCCGATTGCCATCAAAATCGCCTGCGGCCATATTACAACATCGGCAAGAATGAAAGGCACAAGAGCTGCGAAATTGATAATTAGCATCATTAAATTTTTGTAGGCGAGCTGTTTACGCGGCTCATTTGAAAAGAATGTAAGTGTTGCTAGTAACAGAAAGCCAGCACCACCTCCAAAATATCCACCATATGTTGCAATCACTAATTGGATTAAGAATATAATACCTCTAGAAAAATACAAAGTCTTTTCTGATTTTGTGTTTTTTAGGAATTCAAGTTTTTTAATTTGCTTACTAAAAGTAAAGATTAGAGAGCCGGTTAGTAACAGGAGAGGAACTAATCTGACAAAAAGTTTTTGTGGAGTATGCAATAACAATATAGAACCAAGAATTCCGCCTAATAAACTGACAGCAACAAGAGGAAAAACTTCTCGGAACTGACCAAGAATCTCCTTTCGATATGCAGTTGTACTACCAACAGTGCCTACTAAAAGTGCTGCATTATTAGTAGCATTTGCGCTAATAGGTGGTATACCTGTAAAAACAAGTGCAGGGAAAGAGAAAAAACTTCCCCCTCCAGCAACAGCATTCAATCCGCCACCTAAAACAGCAGAACCAAAAAGAACTGAAGCTTGGAAAAGTGATGTAATTTCCGCGTTCATTTTGTTCTTAAGTAGATGAATGTTTCACCATAGCTTAAACCTGTTTTCAGGATATCCCTGTGATGTCTATCATGTTAATAAGTGAGATTTTTTATTTACAAGTTCTCAAGTTTATGCGATAATAAAAG
>JAFAVL010000761.1 GCA_019242465.1 Chroococcidiopsidaceae cyanobacterium CP_BM_RX_35
ACTTTCCCCGTCCCGGCTTTCTTCCCCGTTAGCCGAATTTTGTTTCTGATTGTAACTAACCAGGTCGTTTAGAGTAAAGCCATCATGTGCTGTAACGAAGTTAATGCTGGCATGAGGTCGCCGCCCTTTAGTTCCATATAGGTCAGAGCTGCCAGTGAAACGATAGGCAAGTTCTGCTAATTTGCTATCCTCACCTCGCCAGAAATCCCTTACGGTGTCCCGATATTTGCCATTCCACTCTGACCAGAGAAGCGGAAATTGACCGACTTGATAGCCACCTTCCCCAACATCCCAGGGCTCGGCAATTAGCTTGACATGAGATAGAACAGGATCTTGGTGAATGATATCAAAAAAAGCCGACAGACTATCAACTGCATATAGCTCTCGTGCCAGAGCCGAGGCTAGATCAAAGCGAAAGCCATCTACATGCATTTCCTGCACCCAATACCGCAGGCTGTCCATAATTAACTTCAGGACTTGTGGATGGCGCACGTTTAAGGAATTGCCACAACCTGTAAAGTCCATGTAGTAACGAGGCTGATCTTCCACCAAACGATAATAAGTGGCGTTATCGATGCCTCGAAGACAGAGAGTCGGACCTAAGTGATTGCCTTCTCCAGTGTGATTGTAAACTACGTCTAGAATCACCTCAATTCCGGCAGAATGTAGAGCCTTAACCATCTGCTTAAACTCGCGGACCTGACCTCCTAGAGTTTTATCTGAACTATAAGTAGTGTCAGGGGCAAAATAATTAATGGAATCGTAACCCCAGTAATTGCAGAGCCCCTTATCAACAAGATGACCTGGATGAGACAGGAAGATATGAACCGGAAGTAGCTCCACTGCTGTGATCCCGATACCTTGGAGATGGGCGATCGCGGCTGGATGCGCTAGTCCTGCATAGGTACCACGTAGTGCTTCAGGGACATCTGGGTGGAGCTTGGTGAAGCCCTTCACGTGAGTCTCATAAATGATGGTTTCGTGCCACGGTATTTGCAGTAGCTGGTCATTCCCCCAATCAAAAGACTGATCAATGACAACAGCTTTAGGGATGAGGTGGGAGTCATCAAGATTAGAAAAATCTAAGTCTGCTTCAGGAGCATCTAAAGGGTATCCAAAGATTTCTGGTCCACATACAAGATCGCCATCAATTGCCTTGGCATAGGGGTCAATCAAGAGTTTGGCGGGGTTGAAGCGATGACCTAAAGATGGTGTGTAGGGACCATGCACTCGGAATCCATACCTTTGACCAGGGCCGATTCCTGGTATATAGCCGTGCCAAACAAAATCACTGGATTCGTCCAAGAACAGACGTGTCTCTTGACCCTTTCTGTCAAACAAACAAAGCTCGACGCCTGTTGCATTTTCCGAGAACAAGGCAAAGTTTGTCCCTTTGCCATCCCAGGTTGCTCCTAGGGGATAGGATCTGCCAGACCAGAGTGCTAAATACATGTTTGAGAATGTCAATTATTTTATTCAACTAACAACTAGCCTTCAGCTACAGATACTTACCTAAAAATAGATTTTCTTTTTTGTTAAGCGCGATTCACTCACTTGATAGCTCTGCTCTACGTTAGTTTTACTGACGAGAATAGGCTTGGATTTAAGACTTTTCCTGAGTTAATACTGGACAAACAAAACAAACTGCCTTGAGCATTTGTATCACTTAATCGATATGAATTTAGGTCTTGGCAAGTTGGTTTTGGATAATTATCACAGTTAGTTGAATCACGCTTGTCAAATAAATTGTGTAGCCGATAACAAATGCCAAAGTATTGCGACTTGGTAAGATAATTTGTATCCATAAATACAAAAACTAGAATTACTGCTTGAACTAATTCCGCAATTTGCGACCGCGTTTATGCGGTCATCGCTGCTTTCACAACAATAGTGCAAAGGCGGTGCACCAATCACTCTAAGGTGGTTAATCTAATAAGGGAGATCTTACACAGCTGTTTCAACCAAGGAAGATCGCTATGGCAAAAATCGTCCGGTTTCACACAACGGGGAGTGCTGATGTTCTTAAGCTTGAAGACCTCCCTACTCCTGAACCTAAAGAGGGCGAGGTCCGGCTCAAGGTTGAAGCAATTGGTCTCAACCGTGCCGAAGTCATGTTTCGTGAGGGGCGGTATTTAGAGGCACCAAATCTACCATCAGGGCTTGGCTACGAGGCGGCAGGAGTCGTGGAGGCTGTGGGTCCTGGGGTTAGCGACATCCACGTTGGTGACAAGGTAAGCACTATCCCTGCTTTCTCTATGAGAGAGTATGGCGTATATGGAGAGAGCGTAGTGGTTCCAGCGCATGCTATAGCCGTCTATCCAGAAAACCTATCTGTTCAGGAGGGGGCTGCAATCTGGATGCAGTACCTCACAGCTTATGGTGCCCTGATCGAGTTTGGTAAGATGAAAAGCCAAGACTACGTCCTAATTACTGCCGCCAGCAGTAGTGTGGGCTCTGCGGCTATTCAGCTTACTAAGGCTCAGGGGGCTGTTGTGATCGCCACAACTCGAAGTGATGCTAAGAAACAGCTGCTCCTTGATGGCGGAGCTGACCACGTCGTCGTCACAGACGAAGAGGATTTGCCATCAAGGATAATGGAGATTACCTCTGGACATGGAGCTGACTTGATCTTTGACCCAGTAGCTGGTCCGCAGCTAGAAACGCTAGCTCAGGCTGCTGCCCACGGCGCGACTATCTTTGAGTATGGTGCTCTCAGCCCAGCAGCGACGCCCTTCCCACTTGTGCTTGCCCTACAGAAAGGTCTAACTGTGCGGGGCTACACGCTGTTCGAGATCAGCACCAATCCCGAAAAGCTTGCCCGAGGCAAAAGTTACGTTTATGACAACTTGAAAGCAGGGAAACTCAAACCTATCATTGACCGGACCTTTCCCCTTGACAACATTGTCGAAGCTCATCGCTACATGGAATCCAACCAGCAAAATGGCAAGATTGTTGTAACAGTATAATATTTGCTTAAGCATTAGGGGCAGAAGCTATGGCAAGACCAATCCGCATTCTGTTGCAGACGACCATTCCGAAAACGGAAGATGACTGGAGTATTGAGCGGTTCTCTTTGTTGCGCGACTATCTTGAGTCCCTTAAAGACGAAGCGGGTAATTTACTATGCGAAGTAACAGCTCGTAACCGGGAAGCAGACGCTGACGGCAATGATCTTGTTTTAAGCCAACTCGACCGCTCAAATTTCGATGAGCTATGGCTATTTGCTGTGGATACTGGCGATGGTCTAACGAAAAAAGACTGTGCAGGCATCAACGCATTTCATCAACGCGGCGGTGGTATCTTCTCAACACGCGACCATCAGGATTTAGGCTGCTCCATTTGCAGTCTCGGCAGCATCGGTGCATTACACTTTTTTCAAACACACAATCCAGACCCTGATGAGTCTCGACGCTGCATTGACGACATTTACACGAAAACTATTTCGTGGCCCAATTATCATTCTGGACGCAACGGCGATTATCAAAAGATTATACCCTTAGAGCCCGTTCACGAACTCTTACACAACCCGGTATCGCCTTCTAAGTTCATCGAATTTTTGCCAGCCCATCCCCACGAGGGTGCAGTGGGAATTCCTGATGGGGAAAAGAATGCCCGCGTCATTGCTGTGGGCAAAAGCTTGGTTTCTCATCACTCATTCAATCTGGCTGTAGCTGTAGAGCATGTAAAGGATGGGCAGGGCAGGGTAGTAGCTGAATCAACTTTCCACCATTTCGCAGATTACAACTGGGATACGGAGATGGGCTGTCCAAGTTTTGTTGATGAGCCTCCCGGTGATGGCATGGAGACAGAGCCACGCGCTCTTGAAGATGTTAAAACTTACGTGCGAAACTTAGCCTTGTGGCTGGTTCCGGCAAGCTGAGAACAAGTTTTCGTCTGATCTACAAAACCTCTCGGCTAGCTGAGCAGTGTATTGTAATGAATGACAATCAGTTAGTTTGTGTTGACTAGCTGGTTGTCAAAGTCTTGATTGATAACTATAACTAGGAGAAAAATTTCTGGCTTTAATTCCCCTTAGTTCTATGTTGCTGCTTTTGCTTTAGCAACGTACAACCGGCCAAAACCCCCAGGCTTAGCGTGCCTACCACAAATGATGGTTCGGGCACGGTAGCTGCCACAGAAAAGGTGGTTAGCCCTGTAAAGGCATTATCATCACTCTGGAGAGCAAATTCAAAGTAGCCACTTGCATCTTTATAGAGGTTATACGAATTCCCTCCTGTATTGTAAATCAACCCATTTTCGTCTAACTGCAGAGAATTATTTGATAGTAACAAGAGGTTATCATTAATGACACTAGGAGATGCCAGGGAATCTATTGTAACTCCATTTCTCTTTCCATTAATACCCGTAATTCGATAACTACTTGTGGCTGGATCGTAGGGATCAGTTGTTAACTTTCCATTAGAAGTTACACCCGTACCAGAGTAAGAAAAATCAAAGATTGCGGCAGTTGCAGGAGTAGCTTTCATAGCTACTAAGATGGCATAGCTAGTGATGGTGACTGCTAGCTTTTGGTAGATATTCATTCAATCCTCTCTTTTAGGACAAGTTAGTTAATCTGAGTTCACTACTTTGCAGGCGTATTGATCTGGAAACCCAAGATATGCCGCACGTTACCTGCTTGAGCTGGTTCTGGGAAAGTATTAGGTTGATACGAGTTGATGCCGTAGGTATTCACAGAAAGTGAATTGCCATCAGCACTGATGTCAAGAGTAACGTAATTAAATGTATCGGGCGAATAAAAGTCCACAGGCTGGCGCAAAGCATCAGCATTAGGATCGTTCTCGCGGTAAACATTCTGGAGACCGGGATAAGTCGGATCTAAACCGATAGGGTCGATTCCTTGTGCCTGCTCGCTGGCAACAAGACTATTTGTCAGCGATAGAATGTTGTTGAAGCTATGGTCTGTAATCGCATCAGGACCACCTGCACCGATGGGACCAGCCACAATTGTGAAGGTATAAGGAACACGAGTCCGGCTATTTGGATCTGCTGGATTAGCTAGATACGTTAGCTCATTAATGCGGTTTTGGTGGTCATCAGTGCTGAGAAAGACAACATTATTGATGTGATAATCTGCAATGAACTTCAACAGTTTATTCCGCTCAGCCCGATATCCACCGACCCAGGATTTGCCACCATCGCCTCCCACCTCATCAATAGGTGATGAAACGGCAACGATTTTCCAGCGTACATCCTCTTGTTGAGCCACAAATAACGTTTTTTCCAACCACTTGAGTTCAGTTTTTCCCAGCATCGTTCGATTGGGGTTGTCTGCCCGAGGACCAGTATCATCAGCCCCTGACGCTGTCTTTAGGCGGATGTCGCGGTAGGAACGGTCATCCACATTAACAAAGAGACAATTTGCGCCCCACTGCTGAGTGTAAAAGAGCTGCCTTGTGCCATTCGTGCGCGGGTCATCTGGTGCTAAAACATTTCTCTCCAAAATTGGCTCATAGTCGCTGTAAGCTTGCTCCAACAACTTGAATCCATTTGTTTGATTGATAAACGTGCCAGTTGTGTTAACATCATTGGCTGGATCGCTAGCATCTACGCCTTGACCAGCAGGTGTTCCAGGAGGTGCACCACCATTGATAAACTGCTTGTTGCCTAGTTCGTGGTTGTCAAGCAGAGTATAGTTCCCTTGGGAGGCAAAGAAAGTTTGGAGACCAGTAAAACCACCAGGTGTGACTGGTTCTAACTGTTCGAGATACTTACGTCGATAGTCGCTCAGGGCTTGAGTAGGGTTAGTGAAGGGGTCAGCTGTTGCAGGAGACAAACTGCTCTTAGTCTCGTAAATTGTGTCACCAATAAAGACAAAGAAGTCTAAATTGAGCTGATTGAAGTCTTTCGTTGAGCTATATGGTCGCCATTGACCGTCCGCATCACCACTAAAACCAAACCTGACAGCTACTCTATCAGTCTTCTTTGGTGCCGTTTTGAAAGTGCCAACCGGACTCAGCTTGCCATCAGAAGCTTGAAAACGATAGTAGTAGCGAGTAACGCTCGATAGACCCGTCACCTGGAGCTTCAGGGTATAATCCCGATTAGGATCGGTTACCCCACCATATGTATATAACTGTGAACCAAAGGATGAATTGGGAGAGACTTGAGCGGTCAGATTGCTGACAGTACCCTGGTTTGTGTTTGAGTCTGCAGTCCGAGTCCAGAGGACAACGCTAGTATCTGTAGGGTCGCCAGCAGCTACTCCATTGTAGAGAGTCTCAGCCTGAGCTAGCCTAGCGAACATCACCGAACCCCCCGTGAGCCCTGTTACCAGACATAGGGACGTCAAAAGGCTAGGGCGGGAACACGCTCTTATTTTCATTACCTAATAACTATTATTTTGAGATTGACTAAGCAAATTCAATACTATTGAGGTAGTATTAACACTGAGTTAAGAAAATTTTAAAATTCGATAGAGTTAACTAGACCTCCCCTTTTGCGGAAAGAAACAGGGACGGGTTAGGCAGAGAACTACGCCCTGCAAATGCTACAACAGGATTATTGAATTTGCATTAGCAGTAGAGAGCAAGCCATGAGCGAAATTTACTTGGCAGATTTCAATTCGTGGATTGACCGAACAGTACAGCTATTGCGGGAGCGTCGCTGGCATGAGATTGACCTAGAGACTCTGATTGAAGAGGTTGAAGACTTGGGCAAGAGCGAACGGCGGGGAATTGCTAGTCAGCTGACTCGCCTTTTACTACATTTGCTCAAGTGGCAATAGCAACCTCAGCGCCGTTCGGATAATTGGCTAGATTCCATAACTGATGCTCGTACCCAAATTGAGTTAGCTATTGAAGATAGTCTCAGTCTTAAAAACTATCCCAGAGAGCAACTTGCAGATAGCTACCAACGCGCACGTCGTCAAGCCGCTAAGCAAACAAGCATACAGGTTTCAGTGTTTCCAGAGGAGTGTCCGTATTCTCTAGAGTTGATATTGGATGAAGACTGGCTACCACAAGAAAATAAGTAGCAAATTCTTCTGCCACTCATAAACAAAAATTTTTGAATTGAGAATATCTTACATTAAAGCTAGTCGAAGCGCTTCTGGGTATGAGTGATGAGATGAGCAAGTACGCTTCCGGTCGTAACAGGAGATAAGTAAGATGAATCCACTGACTCTAAAGATTATTTTCATAATTGGGACTGTATTAAGTCTTGTGATTCGGATTCCCTATCAGCGAGACCAACAAAAGAACACTGTTATCGATGACCGAAAAACTGATCGAGAGAAGGTAATTCTCTTCCTGATATTTGTTGGAATGCTGCTCCTACCCTTTACGTTTGTCTTATCTCCATGGTTGAACTTTGCAAACTACAGTCTTCCAATCTGGGCGAATACATTAGGGGTTATCACTTTTGCGATCGCGCTTTGGCTATTCTGGCGTGCTCATGATGATTTGGGTAAGAATTGGTCGCCAACGCTACAAATTCGAGAAGGGCATACATTAATAACCAATGGCGTTTATCACAACATGCGTCACCCGATGTATACCTCTGTCCTGTTATGGTGTATGGCACAAGCGTTATTGCTGCCGAACTGGATTGCAGGACTGGCTGGACTCGTCAGTTTCAGCATTGCCTATGCGACACGAATCAACCAAGAAGAACAGATGCTGCTCGATCAATTCGGCGATGAGTATGAAGTTTACAAGCAACGCACAAAACGACTAGTACCATATTTGTTCTAAACCGTTTGTTGTTTTGCAAGCATCCCGCATGCTCTCTTATGGGGAGTGTCAAAAACCTGCCTCCAATTGTCTCACCACAGTTAGAGCAGAATAGCTAACACCAGCAGTACCTTCCCCTGGATGAGTTGAGTCACCCACTAGCCATAGATGTTTAATTGGGGTGCGATTCGCAAAACCAAAGGGACCAAAAGTCGGTATCCGTTGACCAATGCCACCGACAACGCCTCGCTCTCTAGCTGTATAGCGAGCAAAGCTGCGGGGTGTGGCAGCTTCTTGATAGCGAATTGTCTCTGGTGTGAGGTGGAAGAATTGCCCCAGACGGGCGATCGCCTCTTCTGCATATCTCTGCTTAAGACTGTCATAATCTTCACATTGCCACCATTTCCTTGTGTCAACGAAAGAAGAAGCAATAATCGTTGCTTGTCCCGATGGAGCGCGTCCATCCCCTGGATGACTAACCGAGACAAACAGGGAGTTGTTCTCACCTATCGGACCATTGGCGTCGTAGAGAAACTGGAGATGCGGCGGACATTCAGACGGAATTGCACTTGCTTCTACACCTAAATACATCACAAACGCCCCTGATGCTGGAGGCAGTTTTTCGACCCGATGCCGATAGCCCTTGGGAGCATTCTCGCCTAATAGTTGCACCAGATTTTGCACAGTCACATTGGCAATGACGCAATCTGCTGGCTCTGTCCAAACTTCGCCAGTTTTCTGGTTACGGATCTGCACAGCAACAGCTTTCCCATCCTTAACCTGGATAAGTTCCACTGTATGACGCATCAACAGTTGACCTCCATCTCGGTTCAGGGCTTCCACCAAGCGATCGCTCAACACTTGCATACTGCCCTTAAGATGAAATAGTCCTTGCGGCAGTTGAGAAACACTTAAGGCTGTTGCCGCATAAAGCAGTGCTGTTTCCTCCGCATCTACTTGAGAATAAAGCTTCAATTGCAGATCGAGAAACGTTTTCAGCCGCTGATCATGCCCCAATCCATACGCTCGTAATGCATCCCCAACCGTCAAAAAGGTGTAGGGCAGGGTGATTAACGTACCAGGACGAACTGCCTTAGTCAGTTGCCACAAGTCCCAGAGGTTGCGAGGGGGCAGTACCGGATCGCGACCTTGAAACGCCCAGCTAGCCTTAAATAGTGTTGCCAACAGTTGCCAAAATGATTCACTTTTAGGAAACTGGCGCTGGCGCTCTGCTTGCCATCGTTTTTGGTCACGCCAAACATTGATTGGCTCCGATTCACCTGGTAGATACACTGCACAGGCAGGATCGCATGGCGTTGCTGCGGGTAGGTCAATTTCCAGTTCTGAGAAGATGCGGTGATGAATTCCTCCCGCTTCCAGCCCAGCTACCTGAGTTGCTCCCACATCAAAGGTAAATCCCCTGCGTTTAAACGTGGAAGCGCATCCTCCTGGCACTAAGGCTTGATCTAAGATTAAGACTCGGTAGCCGCGCTTGCGCAGTAATGCTCCAGCTGTGAGCCCACCAATTCCGGCTCCAATGACAATGACACGGGGCTTGCTATTGCCTCCCTGAGTACTAGGCATGGTTAAGTATAAGTGTTCACCCTTAAAATTTAACATTACTTAATACTTTTGCTGCCATCTGCTGCGGCTTTTTGATGGTAGTCGTAGATGCGGCAATTGTGAACGTGGCAGTTCCTGCTATTGGACGGGTATTAGGGGATTCGATTAGTAGTTTGCCATGGGTGATCAACAGTTATATCCCCAACGGGAAACTTCATCATCGTTAGCTCGATCAACTACCCTTCTGGCACTACGAAATATTGACCTCTCTGCACAGAGGCAAGGTCACGGGGAAACTTCTCTAACCTTAGTAGGAAGTCTATAGGCACCTGATTTTAAATCTACAGTTAGTCGGTCAAAATAAAGTATTTTTAATTCTAAAAGGCTATCCTATAGGGGAAGAGGCAAAAATGCAAGTGAACCCAGACGGGAAGCCAGCCTGAGTTCAGGGCCTAAAACTTGACAATACTACTTGAATTGCAACTTCACTTTCGTATACAATTTTGTTTTCCCTAAAAACACATTTCTCGATCGGATAAGTGGAGTTAGAAACTTATATGGCTGTAGTTCGGTATTTCCAGTTCCATCTGCGATCACTACGCAAGTATATTGCTTTAACGTTGCTTGGCATAACAACGAGTTGGGTAATCGCAGCCTGTTCTAATGGTGGTGGACCCACTAGCGCTACTGGTGGTGGACCCACTAGCGCTACGGCAAGTAATCCTGTCAAGTTAACACTGGTGTCTTATGCAGTCACCCAGAGTGCTTACAAGGAAATCATTCCTCAGTTTGTACAGGAGTGGAAGAAGAAAACGGGTCAAGAAGTTGTTTTTGACCAAAGCTACGGCGGTTCCGGCTCTCAAACTCGTGCAGTAATAGATGGGCTAGAAGCTGACGTGGTAGCATTAGCACTTGCCTTAGATGTCAACAAAATTGAAAAAGCGGGGATAATTAAACCTGGGTGGGAACAGAGATTACCGAATAATTCAATTGTTACTAAGTCAGTTTCAGCTTTTGCCCTGCGTAACAAGAGAGTTAAGGTTTCCAATTGGTCTGATCTAGCTCCTAAAGGCATCAAAGTGATTACAGCTAATCCCAAAACCTCAGGAGGAGCGCGTTGGAACTTTTTAGGATTGTGGGGTTCGGTCACTCAGCTAGGCGGCAGCCAACAGGAAGCGCAGAATTTTATTGAAAAAGTCTTTCGGAATGTCCCTGTCATGCCAAAAGATTCTCGCGAAGCCAGTGATGTCTTTTATAAAGAAGGTCAGGGAGATGTGTTGATCAACTACGAAAATGAACTTTTGTTAGCAAAGTCTCAAGGAAACTCTCAACCTTTTGTGGTACCCACAAACATCAACATCTCTATTGATAATCCAGTAGCACTGGTGGACACATATGTGGATAAGCATGGCACGCGCGAAGTAGCTGAAGCTTTTGCTAAGTTTTTGTTTACCCCTCAGGCTCAACGAAAATTTGTCAATACTGGGTATCGCCCTGTTAATGAAACTGTTGCTAAAGAGTTCGAGAATAAGTATCCCAAGATCAAAAAACTTTTCACTGCTCAAGAGTTAGGCGGCTGGAATGTAATTCAGAGAAAGTTTTTTGCAGATGGTGCAATTTTTGACCAGATAGAAGCAGAGATTGCTAAATCTCGATAAATCCAAAGACTTTAAGGAAGACTAACTTGAGCAATCAACTTCATGTTCACTGGAATTCAACTAATGCTTTAAGAAAAGGAATAAATTCAGTTTCCTTTCCTTGGAGCATTACTATTAGCTACTTAGTGTTAATGCTGTTTTTACCAACAGCTGCTTTGATTGCTAAATCTGTTACTGTTGGACCAGTAGATTTTTGGCAAATTGCCACTTCGCCAGTAGCGCTATCAGCCTATAACGTCACTTTCTTAACGGCGCTCTTGGCAGCTTCAATCAATGGCTTTATGGGAACTCTAGTTGCCTGGGTTCTGGTACGCTATGAGTTTCCAGGCAGAAAACTGGTGGATGCTGCAGTAGATCTACCTTTTGCCTTACCAACTTCAGTGGCAGGGCTAGTTTTAGCTACAGTTTACAGTGAACAGGGCTGGATTGGTCAGTTATTTACTCCCTTAGGCATCAAAATTGCATTCACGCGCTTAGGGGTACTGGTAGCGATGATTTTCATCTCACTACCTTTTGTTGTTCGAACACTCCAACCAGTGTTACAAGAGATGGAAAAAGAAATTGAGGAGGCAGCTTGGTCTCTCGGAGCCTCTCAATTTCAAACTTTTCGTCGAGTTCTGCTGCCTCCCATACTGCCCTCAATTTTTACAGGTTTAGCTTTAGGTTTTGCCAGGGCTGTA
>JAFAVL010000066.1 GCA_019242465.1 Chroococcidiopsidaceae cyanobacterium CP_BM_RX_35
AGAGATATCAAGCCCAACTGATAGTATATCTTAATGCTCTCTGTGAATTCCAAAGTTCTTCTTCACTACCCATATCTCTACCCTCCGGTTTAAACTGGTAGCCACAAATATAGCAAGCTTTAAATTGGAGGCAACCATGTTCCGGAGGCGGTCTAGACTTGACAGCGTTATCACCAAAATCAAAAATCGCTCGCTCCTAGCGTTTGTAATCGCAGTGGGTATATTTTCTCTACCTTGGCAACGGTTTGAACTGCGAGTGTTGCTGGAAGCGGAAATATTTGTTATGCGGTTTGCTTTTTTATAGTATCCTATTCTCACAGGATGCCAGTGGCAGGTTTTGGAAATGGATTATGAATTTCGGGTCATTGTCGAAAAAGTTGCTGTCTCAAGCCAAGCAGTTGTTAAGCGAGATACAGTCAAAACATACGATCTCAAAAAGCCTGAATCAATTCTAGAATTAGGGCTGCGCCATGAAGAACAGATTTCCCTCCTATCTAAGGTGCAAAATGCGTTCTTAGCTGAGCAGTCTCTCTTGCTCGATTTAGGATTTGATACTTGTCCCCAATGTGGAAAGAAACTGTTCAAAAACGGATTTATGCTCTCCAATTTCCATGCTGTTTTCAGCGATCACAAGTTGCGCATCCAAAAGTATCGCTGTAAGAACCCAGAATGCCAGTGGCAAAGCACACCCACAACCAGTTCAGTATTTGGCACCGATACGCATCCTGATTTAAGCAAACTGCAATGTGAGCAAGGTGCCCTGCATAGCTACCGAGCAGCTCAGGAGCATTTAGAGCAACTCAATTGCCAAAAGCGCAGTGTCAATAACCATGTGCAAATTCAACACATCATCAAGCAAGTGGGGGAACGATTATCGCAAGAGAATCAGACTCCACCTGGTCCCGAGAACTTGCCGGAGGCGGCACGGGAGTTGATCGTGCAAGTTGATGAGGGCCATATTCCCACCAAAGAGAAAAGCCAGCGTAGTTTTGAAGCCTTGTCAGGCATTGTGTATCGCCCGGATAATCTAGAAGTGATCGATGAATACCATCGCCAAATCACGGATAAATGCTGCGTGATTTCAGCACTGGATGATGAGCAAGCCAGCATCAAGACCTATCTGTATCATGCCGCGCTCAAACAAGGTTTGAGTCCAGAGACTCAGGTTACGGCCTTAGCTGATGGAGCTACCAACTGCTGGTCAGCCATATCAGTCCTAAAACCTCACTGTCAAAGGCTGGAGCTAATCTTAGACTGGTTTCATATTGGCATGAAGTTCCAGAAAGTGAAAAATGCGTTGGGACAGTCGTTCTCTGACTCATTGGAGAGAGCGAAGTGGAGTCTCTGGCAAGGTGAAGCAGATAAAGCCTTACAGAAACTCTCCTTATTGCAAGACAATATTACAGATGAAAAGCAACGGTCAAAGTTAAAAGGATTGCATGATTATCTGAAGAATAATCGTCAATATCTTGTGAATTATAGTGAGCGAGAGAAAGCCGAGCAAGTCTTTACAAGTCAGGCTATTGAATCCCACATAGATACAATTATTAATACTAGGCATAAGCGGAAACAGAAAATGCAGTGGTCCCGCGAGGGAGCTCATAATGTCTTACAAATTAGAGCCAGGATGGAGAGTCAAGAATGGCAGCGTCAGTGGCATGTAACGGTGCTATCCGCACTAGGAGCAGTTGGCTAGAATTGCAAAGATAATACTCTTTTGTTACGCTTCCGACGAGGCTCGTCTGTCCTCAAATTGTTTTTGCAACACAACCGGAAAAACTGCCAGTGGCGAGCGCTTTAACCGCTGGGGTTACACCGCTGCTTCTTTTTGGAGACGATTAGGCTCTCGTGTTCGAGTCATCAACCCTCGCAATCGACGGAGGGTAGTGGTGCGAATTAATGATCATCTGCCCCCTGGACACGCTGATCTTGACTTAAGTTATGCAGCATTTAGAAAAATAGCTAATCCCAGGAAGGGTCTAGTCAAAGTCTGCGTCGTTCGCGTTAGTAGATAGCCCAATTTGGGGTTATGCAACGAAACGCGAAATTTACTGTCACATTTGCCTGAAACCCAGATGGAACTTAGGTTTCAGCCATCAGTTTTCTCCAATGCAGAAACTGCAATATGAAGTATTGTAAACGGATAGCAAATAACAAT
>JAFAVL010000199.1 GCA_019242465.1 Chroococcidiopsidaceae cyanobacterium CP_BM_RX_35
CTGCACCAGGGTTAGCACCCCTGCCTGTAACTCAACGTCGCCCTCTGACACCTCAGAAAGCTGCCTGGCTGATACTGGCTCGTTCCGAGCATCGTCAAGCCGAAGATGAGCTGTTACGGGAGCGTAATAAAAAGTTTGCTAACTTAATTTAGATAAATTGACTCAAGCTTATTGAGAATGAGTAACCAGAAAACAGCACTCTCAGCTTGTGTATTCTCAATAAACTATTAGATTGAAGGGAGATATACTGCAAAACGTCGATAGCAAACTTTTTATTACGCTCCCAGAATGAGTACACTCGTTCAACAACCACCTAATATATTCCTGTTGGTGTCCTTTAATACCTTCCATTACAAACACGCTGGTCCTGGCACCAATTTCTTCCAATGTTAGCCGACGCAGATCGTTTTTGAGTTTGGGATGACCCGCGAGAACAACAGAGAGTGTGCCACCTCCATCTTCAACCACCTCAATCAAGCGTTTGAGTCCGGTTAGAGTACTGCAGAACCATTAGGACTACCCCGTCTTGGCTTGGCCCAGCATTTTTCTGAGTTCGTCGTTGAGTTCTCGGAATACCGATCGGGGGCTGACCTCATCTAACATCTCCACGATACGGTTCATCTGGGCGGGAGTTAGGTTGGGATTACCTGTTATAGTCTCTAGTTTGACTTTGATAATGTGATTACGAATATCCTCCATGGAGGCACGGTTGGCTACCATGTCTGCAATGATTTTGCTGGACTTGGCAAACTGAATGAAATCTTTGTTGAGCAGGTCGTAGGACAGCTCACCTCTTTTGTTCGTATAAGCATCCACGATGGCTTGGTATTCTGCACTATCTACCACTGCAAGATCCTCCGCCAGAGTTTCCTCAACAGCATCTGGTACGGTCTCTGCCGAAGGTTCTCCACTGAGTTTCACTTTTCCCCGACTGGAATAGGGCATTCCCCCAGTTAACTCCAAGGCTTCACGAAAGGCTTCCAGTGGATATGTTTCAAGATTAGTATTGGGAGCGGGTACGGGATCCCCAGTTTTGCGACTGATGCTGGCAAAGCCGGGCTGTGCAGTGTCATAGCGTAGAATAACCACCCCTGGACCATCCTTGACCTTTTGGCGATAAGCGACGGCGGCAAGCGTTGATAATTCAACCAGTTTTGTTCTAATGATCATTGTTACATTCAATACATCAAGAACTTGAGTGGGCGTTGTTTGAGCGTAGGTTATGACCTGGAAATCAATAGGCTAAATAGCGACTAGAAGTCAACAGTGCCCAATTATGGATAAACTGTAGCAGATATCAGCAACTACGTACCCGATTTTATGACCACCAGCCTCCCTTCTCGGTTCTATCGCAAAAAATGGTAGGGAGCGTAACAAAATAGTATGATATGTACTACATCGAAAGTACTTTCTTCCTGAATGACTCTCTTATTGAGAATTAAGCGCTTACATCCTTGTTTTTTCGTTGTTAATTCTCAACAAGATCCCTGTTTCAAGATACATACTACAAATCATACTAATTTGTTACGCTCCCAGTAATGAATGGGAAGAAAACTGGCTAGATTTTGTCTTACCGCATGACGTTGTAGCAGCATAAGAATTACATTTCTTAATAATAATTTGTAGCGCTTCCACCCTCTTTTGATTCTGATACCCCGTCCGCTTGCGGCGGGGTAGTTCAATTATATCTAGTCATAGCAGATGAATTCAAGCAAAACAATCGCTTGTTGATATAGTAAGTCTTCTAAACAACAGCTTTTTTTGTTACGCTTCCCTTCAACAAGCAGACTTCACATGAGTGCTTCTTCTTGATGGGTTTGGATGGTGCAGTCAGAAGTGGGATAGGCATAGCAGGTTAGTACATTTCCCGCCGCAATTTGCTCATCGTCTAAGAATGACTGTTCCGGCTGGTCAACTGAACCCTCAATTAGTTTACCGTTGCAGCTAGAACAAGCACCAGCACGACAAGAATAAGGCAGATCTAAACCATTTTCCTCTGCGGCATCAAGGATGTACTGATCGTCAGGAACTTCAATTGTTTGGTCTATCCCTTCGGCTTCATTAAATAATCTGACCTTATAAGTTGGCATGTAACAATCCTCTGTTCACATAAATTCCATTGTCGAGCAAAAGGGGTCATATTCTATATACCTGGCTCCTCCCCAATTACTGTAAGCCATGATCGCCGCCTTCTCTCTCAAGTAAAAGTTGCGGGGCGCTAAAATTTCTATCCCCGCTACAAGCAGGCGGGGCATTACGGAATTTTCCCTTCGCGACACACTCCCGCTAGCCATAAACGCTACAAGCAGACGGGGAATCTGACCCGCAGAGATTCAAGATTCAAGGTACAAACTCGACGAGTCTGTCGGTTGAGCATGGAGATAGCGCCCAGTTGTGGCAACGTTCGCATGCCCCAATGTCTCCTTAACCAAGTGAACAGGAGCGCCCCGATCCATTGCATGGCTAGCATGAGCATGGCGCAACCAGTGAGCCGACACTTTAGCCGCCACTTTCTTATCCAATCCTGGCACCCGCATCGCTGCCGCTTTAACAATTCGGTTCACCTGCACTTCCGTCAGATGCCCATTCTGCTTGCGACTTGTAAAAACCGGAGCATCTATCTCTTCATCTTCCCGCAACTCCTGCAACTCCTGCCAAAGCAAAGCAGGTAACTTGATAGTTCGAGTCTTTCCCCCTTTACCATAAATCAATACCTGTCCCCCGACATCCCTTGTCTGCAATGCACTCCACTGCAACTGCGTCAGTTCCGACACCCTCAGCCCGGCAATGTACATCAACCTCAAAAGCAGCTGGTTACGCAAGTTAGGCTCTAGCCTGATCATCATCTGCACATCCGATTCAGACAAAATCCTCTCAGCCAAAGCATCCTTAACTCTGGGAGCTGTCACTGGTCCTGCGGGGTTGGCTTTGAGCAGCCCCGTCTTGTGATAAGCAAACGAGAACAGACTCTTGATGGCGGCGATCGCCCGCGCCCGACTAGAGGCTGCCAGACGACTCTTTTCCAACACAGTGACATAAGCCTGCACATCTGCCAAAGTTATCAGGTCCAAGGGTTTCCCCAGCATAGTGAGGAACTTCTGAGCTTCCCGGCGATAGTAACGCTGAGTATGGGGTGACTTGCCGTGCAACCAAAGGTCAATAACTTGCTCCAGGGGTTCTAAAGGCTGATTATTCTGTGCAATTGCCAAAAAAGGGGTCAAAGGGGGTTCAATCATAACGAATGTTCGATTAGGGCAATACTCTTACATTCAATCACACCAAAATCACCCGTTTTCACTCTAGCGAAATTCTAACGAAACAGACTCATGCTAAACTGAGGACAACCTGAAACTCAGTCAGGAAAGCAACTTCCTCAGCGCCAATTTTCGTTCCTCTAAATGCCCCTCCGCTATGACTCCCCTTGACGACAAAACTCGTGAACAGATTGTGGCCCGCGTGCTAGCCGCACGAGAGCAGCGCCCCCAGCGGTTAGCGCAAATGAGGGAGCGTCAACAGCTAGGTTTAGAAGTAGCGCATAAGTGTGCGCGAATTCTCAAAGAAGAGTTTGGGGCAACTAGGGTAGTGCTGTTTGGCTCGATACTGAATCCAGAGCGAATGACTTGGCTTTCAGATATCGACCTAGCAGTATGGGAGCTTCCGGAAAAAGACTTTTTCAAAGCCGGAGCAGCAATCGAGCAGGGACACGACTTTCCCATTGACTTAGTAGAAATACAACATGCCAGGCCCCATATTCTCAATGCCATTGAGCAGGGAATGGAGTTGTGACAAAAGAGGCAGCCCTAGTCAGCGCAATTGAGCAAGAGTTAGCACTTCTCCAAGAGTTAATGATTCAAGTGCAGCAGCTTCTAGAACTGATTACTGAGACCAACAACCAGAATATCCGTAGTGGGTTGGTGGGTGGTCTTGCCCTTCACCTACATAGCTTTTACACCGGGGCTGAGCGCATCTTTTACGATATTGCCAGAGACATTGATGATGAACTGCCCACTGGTTCCAACTGGCATGAACAATTATTGAGGCAGATGAATGTAAAAGTTCCAACGGTTCGTCAATTGGTGCTAGTTGAACAAACGCGGCTGGAGCTGGATGAGTTTCGTCGATTTCGCCATGTAGTACGGAGTCGCTATGCCTATCAACTCGATCCAGAGCGGGTGGTGGAACTAGCGCAAAAGCTAATAGCGGTTAATCAACACTTGCTACAAGACTGTCAACGGTTTTGTACTGAGCTGAAGTCCCACGAGCAAAATTAAAGATATCCAAAGGAGCCTCTCATGCCTGCCCGTGGTCGTGACAAATGCAAACAATGCAGCAAGCTCTCCCTAGAACAGGCCCTACAAAAACACGGACCAGAAGGAGGCGACTGCTGGGAAGGGGAACACT
>JAFAVL010000229.1 GCA_019242465.1 Chroococcidiopsidaceae cyanobacterium CP_BM_RX_35
CTGGATCATTTTTAGTTCATAATCTAGCCGCTCTTTATAGGTCGGATCGACTTCAGCTCGGAATTTACGATTGAACCGTTCTAACAATCCTGCCCAGGTAATTTCTTCCAAATAAGTGTCGGCGGTATGATTAGAGGGGACGGGATAGTTAGGAATACGAGGTTCGCCCATAATGTGGTAGGGCTCGATTTTTTCGGCGACTTCTAAGGTAGTAGCGATCGCTTCTTCAATGACCATCACCGGCAAATGGTCCCGAAACAACTGCCTCATCTCCTCCGCCGATTTGAGGTATTCTGTGCCGCTATAACGCATGCGGCTGTCCTCAGAAATCAGCTTGCCAGTTTGGATACATAATAAGGCATCGTGAGCTTCGACATCATAACAAGAAATATAATGTGAATCATTTGTCGCAACAAATTTAATTCCCAGTTCGTGAGCAATTTTTATAACTTCAACATTAACAATACGATCTTCTGGGGAACCGTGGTCTTGAATCTCTAAATAGTAGTCATCGCCAAATACATCTTTGTACCATTGGGCAACTTTGCGGGCAGCATCTGGTCTACCTCTAAGAATTGCCTGAGGAATTTCACCACCCAAACAAGCGCTAGTGACGATTAGACCTTCGTGATATTCAGCAAGTAATTCTTTGTTAATACAAGGACGAGAAAAGATGCCTTTGCCTTGAATACCCTTAAGGTGGGAAAGTGTAGTCAGCTTGACTAGGTTTTTGTAACCTTTTGTATTTTTAGCTAAAACGACTTGATGATATCTGGGACGGCGCTCTTTCTTTTCAATATCGCCGTTAATCACATACATCTCATTGCCAATAATTGGCTTAATATTTTTGCTACGACAAATTTTGATCAGCTCGATTGCGCCGTACATGACACCGTGATCGGTGAGCGCAATCGCTTTCATTCCTAACTCAATAGCTCGATCTACCAGTCCTGGCAACTGACTAGCACCATCGAGCAGGCTGTAATCGCTATGAACGTGCAGACCAACAAAAGACATGGGCGTTTCCAGCAAAGGACGAAAGACAGTGAGACTTGGGATTTAGATTATCAGACTCTAGCCTCAAGTTTAGCGTTTGTTATGACGCTTAACGCTATATATAGTGGTAGACCATTGTTGGCAATAGAATATATTTTCCAATGTATCTAGATAAGTGCCGATTGGACAAGCTAGAAATGGTGTATCGATTTCCATCCAGCACAGCATCAACCCATCCTTGATAGGAACTGACTATCCAGATGCTTAATTTTTTTTGAGGCATTCAGCAGTTCGACGCCAACAACATTGCCGTCTTTGTCGTAATCAAGGATCAAGCCTGGTTCCACCTCAGCACTTTCTTGGATGGGTACATCGCTCCAGTTAATTGCTAGAGCGTCTACTGCAGCGTCATAATGTCCTTTCATGCCTTACCTCCAACATTTCCGGATTTGGGTTGTGGAATAAACTGTGACAACGATTACAGGAAGGGTACGGTCATTTGCGAAAACACGTAACAACCGAGTTCTACCACTAATCTCAACCATTAGACTGATAAACTTTCATCCCCTTTTCCTCAACAATCTGCTCGGGATGCTCAAGGACAGACTGCACTAGCTCGACGGGAATCTGGCGTTCTGCCATTTGCTGTTGGGCGTGAAGAGAAAGAATGAAGTTCATCTTAGGAGTTCACCGTTCTCCTTCCGGTCATAAGGGTTGCTACTCTGGCATCAGGAGCGGTCTAGCCTCAACTGAAACCCGTGACTGTGGTTTCGGACCTCGACCAGGCACTGAATTAGCGATCGCCTCTTGCACTCCCGCGTTAATTCTGCTCAACAGTAGTTGCTGCAAGGCAGCAGGTCGGCTTGCTAAACTTTACGTTGACCAGGGGGATCGGGTGCAGCAGGGGCAAGTCATTGCTCAAATGGACGATCGGGATATTCAAGCACAACTGCGGCAACAGCAGGCAAATTTGGCTCTGGCAGAAGCGGCCCTAGCAGAAGCTGTGGCTGGCAGTCGTAGTGAGGAAATTGCCCAAGCCGAAAACCAGGTCAAGGCAGCCCAAGCTTAGGCTGCCTTAACTCAAGCCCGCAGCGGGCGCTACCAGCAATTATTTCAGCAAGGTGCCATTTCTCAAGACCAATTGCAAGAGGTACTGACCAACGAACGCAATAACCAGGCAACCCTCCAGCAAGTCCAACAAAAACTCCTGGAACTCAAGCATGGGACCCGAATAGAGTTCGTCGTCTAAGTTGGCAGCAAGGGAGCCGTGATCCACTGCGCCAATGAATTCTGCACTGAATAACAATTGTATGTTTTATTCTTCTTTCTCCTCTTGTCGTGCTTGCACCTGTTGGACAAACTTTTGTACTTCCTGGCAATATTGTGAACCCGCGACTTCTGCCACATTATTATGTCCTGCCCCTGGAACGAGAACCAGTTGTTTCAGTCCGGGTGCGGCGACAAATAATTGCTGACTCATATTGTATGGAACAACCGAATCAGCAGTACCATGAATGAACAGGATTGGTACCTGTAGTGATTTGATCTTATCTATAGAGTCAAAGCGCTGGTTCAGGATTAAATTTACGGGAAACATCCAATACTTACCCTGATAGTCCACCATCTGTCGCATTGAGGTAAAAGCACTCTCCACAATTAATCCGGCAACATCTGGATGTTGCACTGCCAAATTAATTGCGATCGCCCCCCCTAAAGAATGACCAAAAACAAAAATCTGACTGGGTGGAATCAATTGCTCCTTAACTAGGTAATCCCAGGCAGTCGATGCATCTTGATAAACCTGGGCTTCCGTCGGAAAACTACCTTCGCTGCGCCCATAACCCCGATAGTCAATGACTAGTACTGAGAAGCCTAGTTGGTGGAACAAATTTGCGTAAGCGACAGCGGCTCCGATATTACTACCGTTACCATGCAGATACAGTAAAACTTTGGCATCTGGTTCAGAGACAGGAATCCACCAGCAGTACATATGTTCAACTTTGCCAGAAAGAGCCTGGACGGGCAACCACACCTCTTTGTAATTCAGATGAAATAACTCTGGTGTAGTTGCGATCGCACCACGGTATGGAAAGAAGATAAAGCGAGTTTGCCACAGAAAAAGCAGTAGACAAACACCCAAGTAGGCGATCACCACAAACACCCCAAAACCCAGCAACCACCTCAATACTATTTTCAACATATCATCCTCTTTCTCCCCCCTGCCCCCTGCCTCTTAAAGAGAGGGCACTCGCTGATGCCAAGGAGTCGCTTGTTCATACGCATAGGCAACTTGCAGCAGCCGATCTTCTCGCAGCACATTGCCAATCAATTGCAAGCCAATTGGTAGCTCCTGCTCGTCGAAGCCGCAGGGTAAACTTAAGGCTGGGAGACCAGCCAAATTTACTGGGATAGTCATTAAGTCAGTTAAATACATACTCAACGGATCAGATGTTTTTTCACCTGCCTTGAATGCTGTGGTGGGAGCAGTGGGACAGACTAAGACATCCACCTGCTCAAACGCCCGCTCGAAGTCTTGCTTAATCAAGGTGCGGACCTTTTGTGCCTTCAAATAGTAGGCATCGTAATATCCTGCTGATAGAGTATAAGTACCTACCATAATGCGGCGTTTGACTTCTGCCCCGAAGCCAGTAGCACGGGTATGCTTGTACATGGACAGCAGGTTTTCCGCCTCTGGGGCACGCCAGCCATACTTAACGCCATCGTAGCGAGCCAAATTAGCTGACGCCTCTGAGGGAGCGATGATGTAGTAGGCAGGTAATCCGTAGCGGAAGCGGGGACAGGAAATCTCTTGGATTTGGGCTCCTAAATTCTGGAGCTGAGCAATAGCTTTGGTAACAGCTTGTTCAACAACTGAGTCTAAGCCTTCACCAAAGGTTTCTTGAATCACACCAATTCGTAGCTTTCCATCAGGCTTGAGATCCCGTTTCAAGACTTGAGTGTAGTCGGGAATCTTGACGTTGAGACTGGTAGAGTCTTTAGGGTCATAACCAGCAACGGCACTTAACAAAATTGCAGCGTCTTCGACTGTGCGTCCAAATGGTCCAATTTGATCTAAAGAAGAAGCAAAAGCCACCAAGCCATAACGAGAAACTAGCCCGTAAGTTGGTTTCAGCCCCACTACCCCACAAAAGGATGCAGGTAGACGGATAGAACCGCCAGTATCAGAACCGAGTGAGACTGCACACTCTCCTGAGGCTACTGCTGCTGCCGAACCCCCCGAAGAGCCTCCTGGCACTCGAGACAAATCCCAAGGATTAGCCGTGACTTGATAAGCCGAGGTTTCCGTGGAACTGCCCATCGCAAACTCATCTAAATTCGTTTTACCCACCATCACTGCCCCAGCTTCAGTTAGTTTTTGCGTCACTGTTGACGAGTAAGGTGGGACAAAATTTTCTAACATTCGGGAACCGCAAGTTGTGCGAATTCCTTGGGTACACATGTTATCTTTGATGCCAATGGGAATTCCCGCTAGCAATCCAATTTCTGATCCATCTGCGATTTGAGCATCCACTGCCCTTGCCTGTGACAACGCTTGGTCTGCTGTTACACACAAAAAACTGTGCAATTTCGGCTCCAACGCCTGGATACGGTCTAATGCCTCTTGAGTAATTTCAACGGCAGAGCGTTCTTTGCTAACCAGTTGTTGGTGCAACTCGCGGATGGATGCCATTTTTTTAAAACCTCGTATTTGACTCACAATCCTAGAGTGTAGCCAAAATACAGGACAGGCGTTAACTGAGACTAATTTTTCTGTCCTAAAGGCATCTTCGGCTCTAGTGAAGCGTTGAAGAAGTAAAGCTGCCCACAATATTGCTGCCCTTGGCTAGAACAGACAGCTTCTATGGAAACATCAGTCACACTACTAACATCTAATGACAAAGACATAGCCTGGGCAGGAGAAACTATCTTAGAAGTAGTCTGCCGCCCATTCAAATAAACATTAACAGTTATTGAAGGACTGCTGCTGTCGCTGTCACTAAT
>JAFAVL010000108.1 GCA_019242465.1 Chroococcidiopsidaceae cyanobacterium CP_BM_RX_35
CTAGCCAGCGCAGTCAGAACTACAAGGGAAAAGGCCACAACTCTATTTCTTAGCTGTTGGCGTTTCTCCTTCTCTCGGCGCAGGCAATCGCGTAATTTGATGCTCTGCTGAACAAAGTCTCGCGCTAACTGGCTCAAATCTTCGTGCTCCTTATGAGAAACAAGATACCACTATGTTTGCTTGAGCAACTCGGCATGGGACCAACGTGGAAATGCTAAGTTGAGGGAGTTAGAGTGCAAACGTTGCACCCTTAATTCTCACTGGTAAGCTACATCTAGAAGAACTGTTGTCAGAAAGCAAATTAAGCCCTATGCAACCCCGTCGAATTGCTCGTGAGCTGGCGCTGTTGGGTCTCAGCCAGCTGCCACAATCACCAGAAAAACTAGAAACGCAGCAGCTGTCTAATCTGATCTTGGCAGCGGTACGGACTATGACCACAGAGGTGCAAGATGCTCTCGTCAATGCTGCCGCCGAACTCCAGCGCGGGAGCGATCGCCTCCTAAATAGCGAAACCCGCTCAGCCGATCTAGAAACTGCTAGAGCTATGGTGGAAGAGGCAATCGAACTCACTCAAATCGCAATCAACCGTGTGGGCACAGCAGTAGAACTGCCAGAACTGATTAATTTAGCTAATCAGTCGGAAGTCCGCAGCTACGCACTACAGATTGTTAGCACCGTGAATGTTAAGCGCCAGCAGTTAGATGAACAGCTAACGCTTGCTCTAGTGGATTGGCAAGTCGCTCGCCTTGCCCAGATTGATCGGGATATTTTGCGAATCGCCATAGCAGAAATCCTGTTTTTAGGAATTCCAGAGCGCGTAGCCATCAACGAGGCAGTGGAACTAGCCAAACGCTACAGTGGAGATGAAGGGCACCGATTTGTTAACGGTGTTCTACGCCGGGCAACAGAGCAAATCAAGGCAGCAGCCTACCCACAGTGACGTTCTCCCGACGCTGACCTACCTCGCGTTTGAATGGTAAGAAGTTATATATAGTTGATAAGAAGGGGTTACACAAAGAAGGTGCAATGGTTTTTAATTGGTTCAATCGTCAACTGAATAAACGTCCTGCCACACCCCAGCAGGAAGCACAAACTACAAGCACTCCGTCAGCAGAAGAACCAACAGAAGAGAATTCAACTGAGAAAGCATCTCAAGACGTGGAGGCAGACACGCTGCTCTATGCTAAGGCTGCCTTCAAGCAAATCCAGCAGCAGAGAGCGCAGCAGGCACAAGAAGCGACTGCAACAACCGAGTTATCAGCCCTATCAACATCAGAGTTGGTAGTAGATGCTGACAGTAGGACAGAAGTGCCTACAGTAGAGGATGGTAATGTTGAGGTGTCCGTTGTCGAATCAAATATCACTGATGCGGATGCTAATAGTGCAGTCGTTGAATCAATCCCTATAGAGGATGGCGATAATTCAACTGTTACAGCAACGGACGCTGAACAAACTGAGGCGCCAACTGCCGCACCGGAAGTTTCAGAAACAGCCCCCTTACCCTTCTGGGCAAAAGCCGAGGCGGAAAAACAAGCGAGACTCGAACGGCTCAAAGCAACCGCCATTGAGATTTCAGAATCTGTCGAGATGCCAGCCGCCGCAAAAATATCTGAGGCAATACCAACAACACCTACAAACCCAGAAGTAGAAGCAGCTCCCGAAGGATTAGCCTTTGATGAAGGGTTTTTGTGGTCAGCAGAAATTCTCGCAGCTCAAGGTCGGCGTCCCGAAGACATTTCTGTTGAAGAGATTACTTGGTTGAAGAAGCTAAGACAAGGTTTAGACAAAACTCGTCGTAACCTTGTTAACCAGCTAAAGGCCATTGTCGGTCAGGGACCACTGAACCAGGCAGCAGTAATGGAGATAGAGGCATTACTGTTGCAAGCCGACGTGGGGGTGGAAGCAACGGATACGATCATCACCACTCTCCAGAATAAACTCAGATCAGAGGTTTTGCCGCCGGAAGCGGCAATTGCCGATCTTAAAAAAATCCTCCGGGATATGCTAGACGCGCCTCTGCAACAAGCCTACAATCCCATCTTTGCTCCAGAAAAAGACACACTTAACATCTGGTTGATTGTTGGGGTTAACGGTGCTGGCAAAACCACAACGATTGGCAAAATTGCCCACATTGCCCAGAAGTCTGGCTACGAATGTTTGATTGGCGCGGCCGATACCTTTAGAGCCGCAGCTGTAGAGCAGGTCAAGATTTGGGGGCAACGAAGTGGGATAGAGGTTATTGCTAATCCTGGACAGAACACCGATCCAGCGGCTGTGGTGTTTGATGCGATCGCTGCGGCTACAGCGCGGGGAACAGAATTACTCTTAATAGACACGGCAGGGCGGCTCCAGAATAAGAAAAATTTGATGGACGAACTGAGCAAAATTCGTCGGATTGTCAACAAAAAAGCTCCTGAGGCCAAAGTGGAAGCCCTCCTGGTGCTAGATGCCACTTTAGGACAAAATGGGCTGCGGCAAGCCGAGGTTTTTGCAGAAGCCGCGCAGTTGAGCGGCGTTGTCTTAACCAAGCTTGATGGTACTGCCAAAGGTGGTATTGCCCTCGCCGTTGTCCAGCAACTGAATCTGCCCATCCGCTTTATTGGTGCCGGTGGGGGAATCGAAGACCTCCGCCCCTTTTCCAGTTATGAATTTGTCGAAGCTCTGCTGAGTAGCTAGCTCTCTTGAAAGTAGGAGCATAAGAGAGCAAATTATAGGTTAGTATATGTCAACCTCACACTTCATCGGCTAGGAGCTAACCCAATTAGCTGGGTGCCGCCTAGCCTGATGGCTCAAGACCCGTCTTCACAAAATAGCGACCGTGTCTTTGTCTCAACCGCCCTCCCAACCTACTGACCGCAGCGCCGCCGATATCACTCCAGTTTTTGCCCTCAAGGAACTGGTGGCGCGTCTGCATCGGGAACAGCGCAAGGTTCAAGATCTGCTAAGTTCTTTAGGATTTGCCCTCAGAAGCTTCAACAACCTGAATCAGTTTCTGGAATTGATCCCGATGATGGCAACTCGGGTTACTGATGCTGATGGTGGAGCTTTGGTTCTGTTTAAACCTAATGGTCAAGTGAAGTTGGAGCAAGTACATTGGACAGATGGTCAACAAGAGAAGCAAATCCGTCAGGCATTAGAAGCTGCAACGAATGTCTTGACAAACTCTTTAACGACTACCCAGCTAATATCATCAACAACTACAGCTTTAGATGATCAGGTAAGTCGTCACTTGGGACCAGATATCCATTTATTTGGCACTCCTATCCTTGTTAGGCACGTAGAGAAAGGGCGGCTCTATGTCTTTAGCCGCGATTCGGAATATACTTGGACAGAAACTAGACAGAAGTTAATTCGCTTCGTAGCAGATCAAACGGCAGTTGCGGTTGAACACGATGAACTCACGGTAGAGCTGCGCAAAAAAGAGCGTCTAGACCGAGAACTAGAAATTGGTGCCGAAATCCAACTGCAACTGCTGCCGCGCCAGTGCCCTAAGATTCCAGGGGTATCCTTGGCTGCCTTGTGCCAACCAGCAAATCGCGTGGGGGGAGACTACTACGACTTTATTCCCACTAACCACAACCAAGGTCGCTCAGGCAGTGGTGGCGCAGGCAATCGTTGGGGGCTAGTGATTGGTGATGTTATGGGTAAAGGCGTTCCAGCTGGTCTAATTATGACGATGACACGGGGAATGCTGCGAGGAGAGGTACTTAACGATCACTCTCCAGCTCGGATTCTGCAACAACTCAATCGGGTGATGTATGCAGATCTGGAAAACTCGCACCGCTTTGTGACGCTGTTTTACTCAGAATATGACCCCAAGACCCGGATTTTATCTTACAGTAATGCAGCTCACAATCCGCCCCTATTATGGCAAGCCCAAACATTGAAAGTTAAGCGCCTAGATACGTTGGGAGTGTTAATCGGGCTGGATGCAGAGAGCCAATATGAAGAGGCACAGGTACGGCTAGAGTCGGGTGATACCATTATCTATTACACTGATGGGTTTACTGATGCAGCTAACCACAGTGGAGAGCGCTTTGAGGAAGAAAACTTGATCCGTGCTTTTCAGTGGGCTTGTGAGCGATGCCAAGGACCTCAAGCGATTCTGGAGTATCTGTTTGCTCAAGTGCAGAAATTTATCGGCTTGGCTAATGGTAATGGGGATGATATGACTCTGGTTGTCCTACAGGTGCAGTAAACTACCCCGCGTTGGGAGAACGTTACTAGCAACTGTATCCGCTTTATATTAAGACAGGTCCAAGAGCAGCATAAAATCGTCCCCAACAGCTATTTCATGAGGGAATTATGGTGTCAAACGCAATGCAGGAGATAACTGCTTGGTTATCCAGCTTGCCCCTTAGTGGCAATTTAGTATCAGAGTTGCTGTGGAAGTTACCAATTAACTGGACAGTGCTAGCTCAGCATATCGACGATCCAAATTTGTTAGGAAAGGTACAAAGCTCCTTTGACAGCTTTGTGCAGTCAGGTCAAGTATGGGCGCTGCTGGTAGGAATCATCCTGGGGTACATAATTAGGGGTCTGACCTCCTATGGTTGAAAATTCCAACGATCTAACCTGCCGCCGTCTTTATCAAGAAGCCCTGATTGATCATTAGCACGGTTAAAAGTAGAATATTAAGCTTTAGCAACGAAGAAGCGAAGGAAAATTGGCTCAAGAAATCCCGCAACAATCAACGGCAACGACACAAAAGACCTGGAGCCAACGCTTTGAATCGGCACTTCATCCAGCAATTGCCCGCTTCAATGCTAGTATTGGCTTCGATATTGAACTGATTGAGTATGACCTCACAGGCTCTATCGCCCACGCGCAGATGCTAGCTTACACTGGCATCATTACAACCGAGGAGTCTCTTCAGTTGGTTGCCGGATTAGAACAAATCCGCCAGGAATACCGCCAAGGGCAATTTAACCCAGGCATTGAGGCAGAGGACGTACATTTCGCTGTCGAGCGGCGTCTCACAGAGCTTGTAGGTGATGTCGGTAAAAAGCTGCACACAGCACGTTCGCGGAATGACCAAGTTGGTACCGATATCCGACTTTATCTGCGCGAGCAAATTGAGCAGATACGTCTAGAGCTACGCCAATTTCAGGGCGTCTTACTAAATTTAGCTGAGCAACACATCGAAACCCTGATCCCTGGCTATACCCATTTACAAAGGGCACAACCTCTAAGTTTGGCACATCACCTCTTGGCTTACTTCCAAATGGCTCAGCGGGACTGGGAACGCCTAGAAGACGTCAATAAACGAGTCAATATTTCGCCCTTGGGTAGCGGAGCCCTAGCAGGAACCACGTTTCCGATTGACCGACAATACACAGCCAAGCTACTGGGGATGACAGATGTTTATGCTAACAGCCTAGATGGAGTGAGCGATCGCGATTTTGCCATTGAATTCCTCTCTAGCGCCAGCCTGATTATGGTTCACCTCAGCCGTCTTTCGGAGGAGGTGATCCTTTGGTCTAGTGAGGAATTCAGCTTTGTTAAGCTCAAAGACAGCTGCGCCACTGGCTCTAGTATCATGCCACAAAAGAAAAACCCCGACGTGCCTGAACTCGTGCGGGGTAAAACAGGTAGAGTCTGCGGTCATCTCCAAGCTTTGTTGGTACTGATGAAGGGCTTGCCCTTAGCGTATAACAAAGACCTGCAAGAGGATAAAGAAGCTCTATTCGACACTGTCAGGACAATCAAGGCTTGTTTGGAAGCTATGACCATTCTGCTAAGCGAAGGGTTAGAGTTTCGCCCTACGCGCCTAGCAGCAGCAGTGGCGGAGGACTTTTCTAACGCTACAGACGTTGCAGACTATCTAGCTGCACGGGGCGTTCCTTTTCGGGAGGCTTACAATCTTGTAGGTCAAGTTGTGAAAACTTGCCTTGCTAGTGGCAAACTACTCAAAGACTTGAACATAGAAGAGTGGAAAGCTCTACATCCAGCCTTTGAATCAGACATTTACCAAGCGATCGCGCCTCAGCAAGTTGTCGCTGCCCGCAACAGCTACGGTGGCACTGGTTTTGAACAAGTCAGAAGAGCAATTCTTACTGCCAAGTCCCAAATTGGTGCCAGTTAAACTCTCCCTAAGGTGCAGCTGCTGCACCCTCATCTTCTTCACTCTTAGGCGGTCTTTGTTGAAACCTTCTCTGAAAACGACCTGTCGTGGTCCGTTTACGAAACTTCCGGGCGTATGCCTGGTTCCGTAGCGCCTTTTCTTTTTTTGGATTACGGCGCTTAGCCATATTCACCTCATTGATAAACAACCAAATCCCTGTCCTTAGACCTCCCAGACGTCATTTGAGCTACCGATGTTGCTTGTATGCTGCTAGAATAGCGCGAGCACTTTACGTACTGGTCCAGAGTCATGAATCATAACGCGATTTCCTTGCCGATGTCAATCCAAGTCGCAAGTCGCAAGTTGCAATTGAACCCTTCAACGAACGGCTAAAATGTCAAATCGTTCTCTTTAAGAAAAC
>JAFAVL010000562.1 GCA_019242465.1 Chroococcidiopsidaceae cyanobacterium CP_BM_RX_35
TCAATCACCCAGTCAGAACAACGGATCACATCTAAGTTATGTTCAATGACCAAAATTGAGTTTCCCTTATCTACTAAACGTTGTAAGACATTTAGCAAGTGGTGAACATCGTAAAAAGATAGACCTGTAGTCGGTTCATCAATTAAATAAAGCGTTTTACCTGTGGCGCGGCGAGCTAGTTCCGCCGCTAGTTTCACTCTCTGGGCTTCACCACCAGATAGAGTTGTTGCAGGTTGACCCAGATGGATATAACCCAGTCCCACATCCATCAATGTTTGCAAGCGGGAGACAGCTTTGGGGATATTTTTGAACAACTCAAGGCTCTCTTCTACCGTTGTGTTGAGTACATCAGCAATTGATTTGCCTTTATACTTCACTTGCAGGGTTTCGCGGTTATAACGAGTACCTTTACAGACATCGCACTGGACATAAACATTGGGCAGAAAGTTCATTTCAATTACATTAACCCCCTGTCCCCCACAAGCTTCGCAACGTCCACCCTTGACATTAAAGGAAAACTGTCCTGGCTTATAACCTCTGGCTTTGGCTTCAATAGTTTGGGTAAATATCTGCCGAATCTCATCAAAGACGCCAGTGTAGGTGGCGGGGTTAGAGCGGGGAGTGCGTCCAATGGGAGATTGATCGATCACAATCGCTTTATCGATCGCATTGAGTCCCTCCATGGCATCTAGTTGTTGTGGGAAAGGGACTTTGCGACTGAGGTGGTTTTGTAGGGCTGGGTAGAGGAGTTCGTTAATTAGTGTGGATTTACCAGAACCAGAGACGCCAGTGATGCAAACCAACTTACCCAAGGGAATCTCGACATCGATATGTTTAAGATTGTTGCGATAGGCGTTTTTGAGTACGAGCGATCGCCCACTTCCTTCCCGCCGCTGAGCTGGGGTTGAGATTGCACGCCGCCCTGACAGGTAAGCACCCGTCAGCGATCTTTCTGCCTGCAACAGAGTCTCTAACCCACCCTGCGCAATCACTTGTCCCCCGTGAATTCCAGCTCCAGGACCAATATCAACAATATAGTCGGCTGCTTTGATTGTTTCTTCATCGTGTTCTACCACAATCAGCGTATTGCCCAAGTTGCGCAGTTCAGTGAGGGTAGACAGTAGCCGCCCATTATCTCGCTGATGTAGACCAATACTTGGTTCATCCAAAACATAAAGGACTCCAGTCAGCCCAGAGCCAATCTGCGTTGCCAGCCGAATCCGCTGGGCTTCCCCACCAGAAAGAGTCATAGCTGCACGGTTAAGGGTGAGGTAATCTAACCCCACATTGAGGAGAAATTGCAGTCTGGCTCGAATTTCCCTCAGCACCAACTCGGCTATCTGGATCTGACGATCGCTGAGTTGCATCGTGCTAATCCTGTGGAAACACTCCTGTATAGATACGCCAGTTAGGTCCAAAATCCGATACTGTCCCAGCTGCACGCACAGGGCTTCTGGTTTGAGACGCTTTCCCTGACACACTTCGCAGGGCTGGTCAATGAGATATTGTTCTAGCTTTTGCTTTTGCAGTTCTGAGCTACTCTCGTCATACTGCCGCTGCAGGATCGGGATGACTCCTATATAGCGTCTATGGTCCTTCCGTTCTTCAATCCAGATGGGATTCTTGCTACCGTACAGAATCACCTGCTGCTGTTCTTGAGAGAGCTGATGCCAAGGCGTCTGGATTTCAAAGCCATAGGCTTGACCAACACTATAGAGCAGGGAGAGATAGTAAGAGTTGTCTTTTTCTGACCAAGGGACAATTGCCGCGTAGACTGGTTGGCTGGGATCGGGCACCACAGACTCTGGCGAAAATGTCCGCAGACTCCCCAGTCCGTGACAGTGAGGACAAGCGCCGTAGGGCGAATTAAAGGAGAATAATCGCGGCGACAGCTCGTCCATCACAGCTCCATGTTCTGGACAGGCGAAGTTTTCGGAAAAGACAAGGGTGGTGTGCGGTTCTGATTGAGGCATTAATTCGATTGTGGCAATGCCCTCAGAACGGCGCAGACAGGTGGTTAGAGAGTCAGTGAGTCGTTCTTCGATTCCTGGTTTTTTTACCAGTCGGTCAATCACAATCTCGATATTATGGATTTGGTTTTTATCGAGTTCAATCGAGTCACTGAGTTCCCGTACTTCACCGTTAATCTGAACGCGGACAAACCCTTCTGCAGCTAAGCTGGATATGAGTTTGCGATGAGTACCTTTTTTGCCCCGCACTACTGGAGCTAGGATCTGAAATCGCGTGCCATCAAGTAATTCCATAATGCGATCGCACATTTGGTCAACTGTCTGAGGGGCAATCGAGCGATCGCAAATTGGACAATGAGGCTCTCCCGCTCGACCGAACAATAGCCGCATGTAGTCATAGATCTCTGTCACCGTGCCTACGGTAGAGCGAGGATTATGGGAAGTTGACTTTTGGTCAATCGAAATAGCTGGAGAGAGCCCTTCAATCGCCTCTACATCTGGTTTATCTAGTTGACCTAAAAACTGCCTGGCATAGGCACTGAGGGATTCCACATAACGACGTTGTCCTTCGGCAAAGATCGTATCAAAGGCGAGGGAAGATTTGCCAGAACCAGAGACGCCAGTGAAGACAATCAAGTGATCGCGCGGCAAATCTAGGTCAATATTCTTCAGATTGTGTTGTCTGGCCCCTCGAATCCGGATAGTATTTTGGCTACTTTGTTGCTTGAGACTAGTAGGATGATGACCATTTAGGGACTCATCTGGCTGAGTGTCAGTAATGTCAGCACGGTAAGACATGAGTGCAGGATGAAATAATCCTTAACAATTTTAACGCTGCGAGGGTGCTTACAAGTTGAAATGTGTCAATTTCAGCTGATCAGCTGATTTATCCCTCTAGCGATCGGCGTCAACCTTTCTTGGCTGTAGTTTTAAATACAGAAAAGCCCTGTTAAACAAAGTTCTAGGGACTTAAAAGCAAAATTTCCTAACCTGATTTTGTTATCGCGCCGAGGAATTAGGTCTTGAGCTTTCACTCTAGACCTAATTCCTCAGAGGGGTGAGAGCTGACAATAGATTCTGTTAAACCTAGTTCTAGGCTCAGATTTTCAGTAAGTCGTGTGAGGAGAACAATAATGACTAATCCTCATGACTAACAAAGCTTTGTACGGGGGGAAACTTGCAGCATGAGGAAAAAGCCATGTTTGATGCATTAGAGAAACATCTTACACGCCGCAAATTCCTGAAAACAGCAGGCAGAGGCTTGGTGGTAGGTGGCATTATGACTGAAGCGTTGGTCAATCCAGCATTCGCCCAAATTTCGGCACCAACCGAAGATCAGTCAGCCCAACGCGCAGTTGCGGCAAGAGCCCCAATACCTCCTGAAAAGAGAGTTGGCTGGGCGATTGTTGGTTTAGGCGAATTATCTTTAGGTCAACTCCTACCAGCATTTAGCCAATGTAAGAAGTCGAAGCCAGTCGCACTCGTGAGTGGACATTTGGATAAAGCTCAACAAGTGGCCTCGCTGTACGGCATCAACCAGAAGAATATCTACAACTACCAGAACTATGATGCCATTCGGAACAATCCCGAAGTAGACATTATATACATTGTCCTTCCCAATAGCATGCACGCTGAATACACTATTCGGGGCGCTCGGGCTGGTAAGCACATCATGTGCGAAAAACCGATGGCTAACACAACCCAAGAGTGTCAGGCAATGATCGATGCTTGCCGCAGGGCAAACCGCAAGCTGATGATTGCCTACCGTGCCCAGTATGAACCGTACAACCAAGCTGCGATCCAGATGGTTCGCAGCCAGCGGTTCGGTCCAACGCAGATGATTGTGGCTGAGATCTCACAAAATATGGATGACCCGAACCAGTGGCGGTTAAAAAAAGCCCTAGCTGGTGGTGGTTCCCTAGTAGATATCGGTATTTACTGCCTGAATGCCACTCGCTACCTAACTGGTGAGGAGCCTGTAGAAATTAGCGCTATGACGTACAGCACTCCCGGAGATCCTCGCTTTAGGGAGGTTGAGGAAAATATCAATTTCATGCTGCGTTTCCCTAGCGGTGTCCTTGCTAACTGCATGTCGAGCTACGGGGCTAACCGCGTCACACGCTACCGTGTGTTTGCAGCTGATGGCTGGGTCGAACTAGATCCGGCAACAGCCTACAGCGGTATCCAAATGCGGGTCGGGCATAAAGATGATATTGAACAACCGCAGTTGCAGGAGGTCAACCAATTCGCCAAAGAGATAGATCACATGTCCGAGTGTGTAATGGCAAACAAACAGCCCATGACGCCGGGTGAAGAGGGTTTGCGAGATATCAGGCTGATTCAGACTATTTACGAAGCAGCCC
>JAFAVL010000556.1 GCA_019242465.1 Chroococcidiopsidaceae cyanobacterium CP_BM_RX_35
TGTACCCACGAAGTTGTGACCCAGGCGGCGAGCTTCTTCCTGGGCCAGCATGATCACTTTAATAGCTTTTTCTGTGAAGCGTTCAAACATGGCGTTCTTCCATCACCTGCGTCGAGCCGGTAAGCTGATTTTAGCATATGCTAAATCTCTAGCTGTCACTTACTATCTTGACACCTAGTTCAGTTTCCCCACTAGACTTTAAAGTAACTTTTAAAAACGACCTAGAGGCTTCTGCCCTAACTTTGACGCTTCAAAAGCTTGCTCTCACAGGGTTTCGGTTTGAACAGCGTTTTAACTCTGACTGCGCAACTTCAGTCAGAGTGTTTGATACGAATATCTTATGATTTGACTTCTTCTAGACATCTTTGCCGCTTTAACTGGTCTCTCAGCTTTTTCTGTTATCACCGATGAACAGACAGAATACGAACGCAAGTTCTTAAAGTTCTGTCAGTTGCCGTCTGGATTTGTAAATCACGCAGTCGCGTCCTGATGCATTTTAACAGGGTTGCGTTTCTTCGTCAAGAAAAAGGGGAGTAAGATGCAGTAGGCAAATTCCAGTTAGATGTTGAGAGACGAGTGACAGCTTCCTGCTGCCAACTCGCTAAAGTTTGGAGAAATTCAGGCTGTCTGAGTCCGCCATGCCAGAGAATTAGAGCATCTTCACCTCCTGCGTCCTGATAATAACCCCGTCGTCTTCCGGCTGGTTTGAAGCCAAATTTTTGATATAAACACAGTGCCGAAGAGTTAGAGGCACGGACTTCCAATGTCGCCCGCTCCAAAGCACGAGCCAGAGCCGCTCGTGTCAACAAAGCAGTTAGCAGCGCCTGTCCTAAACCTTGACGTCGATAAAGGGGGTGAACTGCCAGAATTGTGATGTGAGCCTCATCCAGGATTGTCCAGAAGCAGCCCATGGCTAGGAGCGCTCCGCTCGGAACTTCGTAAGAGAGGAGGGGAGCAGGGGGAGTAGGGGAGGCAGGGGGAACCCAGGTGAATAGACCAATGAGATCGCTGTTGGGACTGTCTAACTCTCGCTGGTAGCCTGCGAGTGTCCAAAGACTGCCAAAACATAGCTGATCAAGCTCTAATATGGCAGGTAGATGCGTTGTCGTTAGTGGCTTGAGTTCTAATGAGTTCACACTTACTTGGATAAGGTACGAGCGCTTTGTACACTGGAAAAGGAGATCGAATTACGATCTTTTCAAAAAGCATGGATTGTTTTCACAATTATGGTATCGACCTCTCGTCCGCCAGGAACTCAAGGCAACGCCTATGGAAGCTCCGGCAACTTCGTTGAGCCAGCTCAAAATTCTGGTCGTCAGTATCTGCCTTGCCCTCCTAGTCTTTCCACTACTCATTCACCTAATCAAGAACTTCTACCGCTCACTGCTGGGATCAACAGCAGTGACTGTCTAGAAATTGGTGGCTGTGATGTCCCAGCCCTAGTGCAGCAGTTTGGTTCACCCCTTTATATTCTGGATGAGGAAACCCTGAGAACGGCGTGCCGCCAGTACCGAGATGCCTTTAGCCGTTACTATCCTGGTGAATCTCAGGTCCTGTACGCCTCGAAAGCCTGGAGTTGCCTAGCAGTAGATGCGATTGTTGGTTCAGAAGGTTTGGGAATAGATGTCGTGTCTGGCGGAGAACTCTACACCGCCCTGCAAGCAGGCATTGATCCCAACAAACTTTATCTACACGGCAACAATAAATCTCTTACTGAATTAACTTTAGCGATTGAGGCTAACTGCATTGTTGTGGTGGATAACTGGCAAGAGTTGCATAACCTAAAAAAATTAGCCGAAGAGGAAAGTAGAACATCTCAACCAATTCGAATTATGCTGCGGCTGACTCCTGGCATCGAATGTCATACCCACGAGTACATCCGCACTGGTCATTTAGATAGCAAATTTGGCTTCGATCCTAATCAGTTAGACAAACTATTCCGTCTTGTCAGCCAGCAGTCCAATCTAAACTGTGTGGGACTTCACGCTCATATTGGATCTCAGATCTTCGAGCTACAACCGCATCAAGATCTAGCTGGAGTTATGGTGCAGTGGTTGGATAAAGCCACTGGCTACGGTTTATCGGTGAGTGAGCTAAACATAGGTGGAGGGCTAGGAATTCGCTATGTCGAGTCCGACGATCCACCTAGTATTGAAGAGTGGGTAAAAACTCTCTGTGGCGCTGTTCAGACTGCTACCAAAGCACAAGGACTGCCGCTACCTAGGTTACTTTGTGAACCAGGGCGATCGCTAATCGGTCCTGCTTGTGTGACTGCTTACACTATCGGCTCCACCAAAGTCGTTCCTGGTATTCGCACTTATATAGCAGTAGATGGGGGTATGTCTGACAATCCCCGCCCCATTACCTATCAATCGGTTTATCGAGCAGTTGTCGCCAATCGGATGTCTGAACCCGCAACGCAAACGGTGACAATTGCGGGAAAACACTGCGAATCGGGAGATGTTTTAGTGAAAGCTGCCGATTTGCCCGAAATTGCATCTGGAGATACTCTCGTAGTTATGGGCACTGGAGCCTACAATTACAGCATGGCGTCTAACTATAATCGATTGCCCCGTCCGGCAGCAGTAGTAGTGAGTCGTGGAGAAGCCAACATTATAGTGCGGCGCGAAACCTATCAAGATTTAATTCAACAAGACTGCCTACCAGCAAGGCTGAAGCAGTCGTAAGCCTACTAGACTGCTCGACGCTTTGAGGCACGGCTTAATCCAGAACTCATGGAAAATTGGTGGAAGCAAACGCTCTTAAACCTCGACGAAGCAAAGCGCGTTGCTCTCGGAGGCTTTCTCCGGGAGAACGTTGACTGGGCAAAGCCCTTGCTGCTTCAGGTACTTGACATCGGTTTGGTTCTGGCACTGATCTACATGGTGTTAGTCGTGACTGACGAGCGTCGGATTAGGTGGATGGTGCAAGGATTTATTGTCTTGCTCCTGGCATCAGAGGTGAGTGCCAACCTAGGTCTAAGGCTGCTGACGTTTGTCTTAGACAAGCTTGTGCTTGGCTCTGCTGTGGCAATGGCCGTACTCCTACAGTCGGAGTTTCGCCGATTTTTAGAGCAATTGGGTCGGGGTGAATTCAGGCAGTTGTTACAACCAGCTCGCCGCGCTGTCTCAGAGCCTGATAGTTTAGTGGACGAGATTGTTGATGCGGTCAAAGAACTCTCGCAAAATCGCATTGGGGCTTTGATGATCCTGGAAACAAGTAGTCCAATTGATGAACGGGTTTTTTCCGTGCCTGGAGTGAGACTGAATGCGGAAGTT
>JAFAVL010000618.1 GCA_019242465.1 Chroococcidiopsidaceae cyanobacterium CP_BM_RX_35
TGAGTTATCTCTTGAGATGCTAAGGTTATCTATGTCTAGTGAGCGGAAACGTTAAGCTTACGGTTCGGTTTAGTAGGTTGGGGCGTAATGAAGTTTTTTTGAATAGTAGGAATGGAACTTACATTTAGACAACTTGAGAAGGAACACGCACTAGCTATCCTCAACTGGCGCTACATTTCTCCATGTGACTACTACAACTACGATGCCCTTAGGATTCAGGAAGACTTGTGCTATCTGCTTAACCCTAAAAATGCCTTTTATGCAATCGTGAACCTGCATGGAGAACTCGAAGGCTATTGCTCCTTTGGTATGGATGGTCAAGTGCCAGGTGGAGACTACACCACTGAAGCCCTTGACATTGGTATGGCGATACGACCAGATTTAGTCGGTCAGGGATATGGAAGGCAGTATGCTCAAGCTGTGGCAAGGTTCGGAGCAAACCAGTATAGAGCGCAGCAGTTGCGGGTAACAATCGCAGAATTCAACAAGCGGGCACAACGGGTGTGGAAACAATTAGGATTTGAGCAGGTGGAGAAATTTATCAAAATTGGTAGTGGAGAAGAATTTGTGATTATGGTTTGTGCGGTGCAGTAGCTGAGCGTCCATACCGATGAAAGTCTGACATTCCCTCCTAGGGCAGTATCGTGCTTTTCCCAACGACAGTATCTGGTTTAGGATTAGCTTAAGCGGTCATGGGAGTTTGAGACATGTTTGCTCTGGTGTCACCTGAGAAGATTCAGTTGCCCGCAGGGGCAGTCGTGCGGTTGCCTGCGACTTGGCAGGATTACCAGAAGTTGTGTCAACAGCGGGGTAATGGCTCGATTCCCCGAATTAAGTATCGCACTGAAGAAGTTCTGTTAATGTCTCCTCTTCCTAAACATGGTCGTGATGCAAGTTTGATTGCCGATATCATTAAAGTTCTCTTGGATTACACAGGGCGTGAATATGACTCCTTTACGCCAGTGACGATGGAACTGCCAGAGGAACATGGCATTGAACCCGACTATTGCTTTTATATTGACGCAGTCAACGCAGCTCCTGGAGGTTTCCTCCAGGGGAACGTTGACAATTGGCAAGCGGCTTCTGGCAAGGAGCGCATTGACTGGAGTATCGACCCACCTCCCGATCTGGTGCTGGAAATTGATGTGAAGAGTTACTCGGATGTCAATGATTATCTGCCGTATCGAGTGCCAGAAGTTTGGCTGTTCCGCAAAAAGTTGTTTATTTATCAGTTGCAGAACATGGAGGTCTTTGAGTGCCGTATCCTTCTGGTTCGACCCAGAGGACATCTGCTCCTAGCACGTCAACGAAGAAGGTGAGTGCCTGATTGAGATCTGGAACAGTCAATCCCACATGGTCAACATTTCGAGCTGTAGGAATGCCAGCCGTATGCACCGAGTAAAGAGAAGTCGGAATATTGCTAGGTTGCGATCCCTTCTGGGTTGTGCTTTGTGCTAATCGAGGAGCGGTTTGGGCAAGTTGGTAGTCAGTTGTGCGATCACGACTTGGATGTACAAGATCAGGCGCGATCACGCTTTTTGCAAGCGATGGAGTTAGCCAGCCAAGCAGTACGATCACAGCCATAACGATCATTAAGGCAATCCGGTTATTGATAGTATTCATCGGTTTTCATCCACTTTCAAGCAAACTCAGTAAAAGCGGTCAACTTCACAGTCAAGTCATTGCGACAGCAGTGTGATCGCACAGAGCGCAAGCTAAGCGATCGCACGCTTGTTTGAGGAACGCGCTTGTTGAGCAATCTCATCAGGACTTGAGGCTAAATCTCGCCGAATGCAGCCGACTTTAGCAATATCTGGATTCAGAAAGTTGAAGCCTTCGATGACGCTTCAGCGAGCGTAATTCACTTCCAGATTGGAGTCATCAAAGGTTGCTGTCCAGAAATAAGTACTCACACCAAATTTCATCGACCCTCCTTATGAATTGGGTTCACTAAAAAATGACAGGATTTGTTGCGATAGCTCAGTTAGACATTCTTCTGGTAGGTAGTGACCACAGCCTTTCATTTCACCGCCTCGCACCCTTGTCGCTGCGACGTGCATCGTTTGCAGCATTCCATTACCAGTTGCTTTGGTTTGGTCGCCACCGATCGCTAAAACTGGCATTGAGAGTTTTGTTTTGATCGATTGTTGGTTTTGCGTGATATCCGTTGGCACGGCGCGGTAGTACTCAAATCCAGCCCGCATTGCGCCAGGTGCCGAGTAGCGTCGGACATACTCATTCACGTCCTCAGGCGCAATTGCATTTTGCCGAACTGCTTTGGTGCGGAAAAACCAAGAAAGGTACTGTCGCTCACGCCCAGCCGTTAATTCTTCCGGTAAATCAGGTACCCCGTGGAAATAAAACTGAAACGTTTTCGGAATCGATTGCGCCGATAGCTGAAATGATTGGGATGGCGTCACGCCAGGAATAGCCGCATCGATTACGACTAAGCGACGAACGGTTTGTGGGTAAGCGGCGGCATACGCATAAGAAATCCAAGTTCCGACATCATGACCTACTAAAAAAATCTGCTTTAAGCCGAGTTGCTCGATGAGTCCTTTTACATCTCTAGCAGCAGTTTGAGTGTCATAGCCGCTTTGGGGTCTGCCAGATTCCCCAATGCCACGCGGGTCAATTGCAATCACTTGGTAGCGTTGCGACAAGATTGGAATTACTTTTCGCCAAGCGTACCAAGTTTCTGGCCAACCGGGTAGTAGCACCACGGCGTCTCCAGTTCCAGCCGTCACATAGTGTAGTTTAATGCCATTCACTGTCGTGGTTCGATTGGCAATCGAAATAGTTTGAGCCGACACTGGATGGATCGCGAAACTGATTAACAATCCCAACAACGCAAACACAAGCAACGCTCGTTTGATCATTGAATTTACCTAATAGAATGTTGGGCAACCATTCGGGCAGCTCTGAAACAACATAAAGCCGATGGTTCGGAGCGTGGTTGTGTTGCAAAAAATTAGAGTTACGCCAGTGGCAGTAGCTCAAAAGTGAAATTTTCCCCTAAGTTTTGCTAGGAACAGCGGCTACAAAAAATTTTGCAACACAACCCGAAAAATGACGCATTACCACGTAAATCTAGAATTAAGTCACGTCTCTAGATCCCGTAAGAGTCCGGCATCTTCCGAAGCCTCTAGTGCCACTCCCGTCCAGTCGATGTCAGAGCGTCCTTTAGCTATAGCCGCTAGGAAGCGGTCATGTAGCATACTTGCCAGGGGCATAGGCATTTGGCTCTCTGCCGCTGTTTGCAAAACGAGGTTAATATCTTTTAGACCCAAAGACAATTTTAAGTGAGCTGGCTGGTAGTTCTCCTCAGCAATCAACTTGCCGTAGCGCTCGTAAGCAGGGCAGGCAAAGAGCGTCTGGCTGACCACTTCAGCAATTTTTGTCCGCTCAATCCCATTTTTCTGCGCTAGAGCAAATGCCTCAGCCATGGCTTCGAGAGCGGAGCCAAGCAGGAAGTTGCAACTGAGCTTGACTACGTTGGCTGCCCCTGGTGCCTCTCCAAAATCAAACACGCCTTGACCGAGCGCTTCCAGCACAGGTCGCACCCTTTCCTTGGCGACTTGGGGACCTGACAGAAAAATCCACAGCTTCTTTGCTGCTGCCGCCTCGGGCGGTCCAAAAACTGGGGCAGCCAGATAAGCAACACCATGCTGCTCATGGTATTCAGCAAGTCGGCGTGCAGTTGCTGGCGCTACAGTACTCATGGACACATGGATGCCATTAGATCCCAACTGTTTAAGTATCCTCTCGTCACCAGATACTATGTCTTCTACTATCTGGTCGTTAGCTAGGATAGTGATGACGATTCCACCAGGTACGGCGACCTCCCTTGGGTGCGATACTAACGTTGCTCCTTGTTTGATTAGGGGCTCGGCTTTTTCTTTTGTGCGGTTGTAGACGCGAAGTTTATAGCCAGCAGAGAGTAAATTGCTAGCCATAGGTTGACCCATGTTTCCTAGACCAATGAAGCCGATCTGTTCACTCATATGTTACCTTCACTAACTCAATCGAAATTTAGACTACCTAGGTTGTTGCAAGCTCTGGAGCGAGATGAGAAATAGGGCAACGATAATTAGCACCATTCCTATTGCCTCATCCAATCCAGGTCGCTCCCCAAGTTGGAACCAAGCAGCTAGCACGCCCACAA
>JAFAVL010000012.1 GCA_019242465.1 Chroococcidiopsidaceae cyanobacterium CP_BM_RX_35
GTTCCTTGTTCTTCTGCATTCAATCATCAACACCCCAGTGGATGCCTGTGCGACGAGTGCGGTGTTGCTGAGGCTTTAAGTCTACTTTTAGATGGCATTGCCCTCTGGCGTCACTTGCATCTAATAATCGCCAAGGAGTTCATCGGAAACCTACCTGGCACGGGCGGTACAATTGGCTATAAGTACTTAGAAAAGCGGATTGAACATGACTCTGCGGAAAGTCAGCAGAGCTTTTACGCTAAAAAAGCGTCTCAACTACCAGCAGAAACGTCTCCAGAGATAACGCTTAATCATATGTGGGCATGGCTAAATTCAATTGAAGACCGCATCCGTAGGCTACAAAGCTTGAAGAGTTTGTAGAGATCTGCTACAGCCTCATCGCATCCAATCAAGATTTCCACTGGTTTTTCCCGCTTTCTCTCAAAGCTTGTCGAGTCATGGAGCTTGCTTTAGTACTACCAACTGTTTTTTCTAGGAATAAAAAAGCCGTATTTCTAGATTTTTTTCTGTTAGAGCTATTGGTTTGTCTGAAATTGTATATACAAAAAAATGAATAAAATACTCTATACTTTATTGATTTTAATACTCTTTTTATTTATTATACTGAGCCTATTACCAAGAACCGTATACACAGTATCAGGTTTATCAATAATCATTGTGTCAATAACAATCATTGATATTTGTCATTTAGAAGATGCTTTAATTCGTAACTATCCAATTATTGGTCATTTATATTATTTTTTTGAATCGCTTCATCCGCAATTAGGTCAATATTTCTTTGAACACAAGAGTAGCGATAGACCGTTTAGTCAAAAAATTCAATCTCTTGTTTACAATCGCTCGCAAGGAAAATCAACGATAATATCATTTGGAATTCAAGCAGACATCATTTCAAATGAGCATGAATGGGTTCAGCATTCACTCAAGCCCGTTCCAATTGAAACTATTGACCCTTATATGGAAATTGGTGGTCCTCAATGCAGACGTACCTATAAATCTTCATATCTGAATATTTCTGCACTGAGTTTAGGAACAATCTCCAATAATGCAATTTTAGCACTAAGTTCAGGTGCAAGAATTGGTGGCTTTGCTCTAAACACAGGAGAAGGAGGTATAAGCCCATACCACTTAGAGGGTGGAGGAGATCTTATTTGGCAAATAGGGACAGGATACTTTGGTTGTCGTAGTAAAGATGGTCAATTTGAACCACAACAATTTAAAGAAAAAGCACAAATTGATACAATTAAGATGATTGAATTAAAAATTTCTCAGGGAGCTAACCCCAGCTATGGTGGAATTTTGCCAGCTAGCAAGATAACAAATGAAATTTCAAGTATTTGCAATATTCCCTTAGGAAGAGATAGTATATTGCAACCAACTCATACAACATTCACTACTCCAAAAGAACTTTTAGAGTTTATTGCTTATCTCCGCGAACTTTCGGGAGGTAAACCTATAGGCATTAAACTTTGTTTGGGGAGAAGGAGTGACTTCCTTGGTATTTGTAAGGCAATTTTGGAAACTGGTATTCTACCTGATTTCATCACTATAGATGGGGCGGAGGGTGGTACCGGTGCAGCACCAATTGAATTTGCCGAGCATGTAGGTTCACCATTAACAGAAGCAATAGTATTCATTCATAATGCCTTAGTTGGAATAAACTTACGTGACCATATTCGTATCATCGTCAGCGGTAAGATTGCAACTGGTTTTGATATAATTTCTAGGATAGCTCTTGGGGCAGACTTGTGTGCTTCTGCTCGAGCATTTATGTTATCTCTTGGTTGTGTTCAAGCGCTGCAATGTGAAAAGAACACTTGTCCAACTGGTATTGCAACTCAGAATAAACATCTAACGTGGGGATTAGTTGTAGACGATAAGAAATTAAGAGTTGCAAATTTTCATGCCTTGACGATTCGTAGTTCCCTAGAAATTCTGAGTTCGATGGGTATTTCCAGTCCACAAAAACTAAGTCCATCAGATGTGTTTTGTCAATCAAAGGGTGGAATAGCTAAAAAATATATTGACCTACATCACTATCTAAAACCAGGTGACCTATTTGAGGCTGTCTTACCAAAAGATTTTTCTCACGATTGGCAGTTAGCCGATGCTAGGAGCTTTGGAAGCGGAATAGATTTGTAGCAATTATATGCTTTATGCTGCATTAAGGGTTGTGTCGCAAAAACTAGAGGTCATATTATAGATCGGTTGTTTTGCTCTTAAACAGGTAAGTCAAACTCCTAGCGATTGATGAATAATCCAATGACTAAATCGTGCATTTCCTCCCTTTTGGAAAAGCAAATAGTCTTGCGGATATTGTCAATAGAAGTAGCTTAACTTGGTCACGAGATACCCCAATTTTTGTTTCAAAATCAATTATATTGAGCTCATTATATACCTCATTCAGAACATTATTCAGGGTAAGTAGTTCATTAATTGAAAATTGAATGTCAGTCCGATCGCTTATACTATTAATTAGTTGCATTAAGCTGTCCTTTAACTACTAGTATCAGGATTATGATTTACCCCAGAAGTGTTGAAAAATAGCTTAACACAGGAAAAATGGGGACAGAATGTAGTATTCTGTCCCCAAGAAATACAAAATGATATCTAATGGTATCGTCTTTTCCAATAATCGTCAAATCGCTGCAAAGAGCGACTTTCTCCGAGGGACTACCCGGTTTTGAATTCTCGGCTGTTCTTTGAAATTTGGCTGACCTTCGTGTTAGACCAAAGTTTGACCAGCATGAGAGAGCTGTTTTACCGGCTGAACCATACAGGAGTTGAGGTTGATATTTCCACCTTTTCTAAGGCTTGTAAAACTCGACAAGGGGAGCATTTTTGCCGTATTTATGTCGAGCTGATAGAACAATTGAAACGGCAGCATCCAGCGACAGCGAACATGCTGATTCCGATTGATTCAACGGTGATTACCTTGACAAGCAAATTGTTTTGGGAACAAGACTATCACCAAGTGAAGCTTTTGAATGGAGTGAATTTAATTCAGGGCAATCCGACTGAATGCTTGATTCATTTTGGTCAGGGGCATGACGCTCGGTTTGCCGAGATGGTGAACAGTATGATTCCTGATAACGCAGTCGGGGTGATGGATCGCGGCTTTGCGAGTTGGGAATTTCTGGATCAATTGAGTCAAACTCAAACCCGCTTTGTGGTGCGGATTAAAAACAATATGAAAACCAAGCTTGACCATTCTCGGTATCACGTAGTTTGGTTTTGTGATTTAGCAAGCCGAAGTGAATTTCGCCTTGCCTCAAACTTAGAACAGATGACGAATGCAGAAGTTGGAGAAATCTACCGAAACCGATGGCAGATAGAGATTCTTTGGAAGTTTTTGAAAATGCATCTGAAACTGGACCGATTGATTACCAAAAACATCAATGGTGTGACAACACAAATCTATATGGTGTTGATTGCATATTTGATTCTAGAGTTGATAGAAATTCCAGCATTTTATGGAAAGAAACTGTTAGATAAGTTGCGCTATCTGCAATTGGAATTAAGCCGTCGCTGTTCGATTGTGCACTGGAGCTACGATTTGCTTCCAGGTATGCTGGTCTGAAGTTTTATGTCCAGATTCAACACTTCTGGATTTACCCTGTCATTACTTAACTTTTCGAGTAAACGAGAAATTGAATTTGAAAAGATTATGGCTTCCTCACAAGATACTCCCATTCTCGTCTTAAATTCGGATATATAGAGAGTATTACATACCTCATTAAACGCATTTTTTAGAGTATTTAGTTCGTTAGTTGATAGTCGAAGATCAACTGTTTCACTTGATTTTCTGATTATTTCCATACTCATCTTAATTCATTGTCAAAGTAATCTTTGCCGTTCTTAGGTCTGAAGGCTGTACCGCCATCTGCATCACCTGGGTCTGTAATTACAAGTGTACCTGATTGGTCGTCCCAATAGGCAGTCCTTCCATTCCCCGCTCAATAGCTTTGAGAATGTGAGGTCTAGCATGTTGAACTTCTACTAAATCAACAGAGAATCCATGACCTCGCTCAATTGCCGCCCCAGCTTTGAAGAAGTCTTTTTCTGGTAGATCCCATACTGCTAGATCAATATTTGAAAGCCATGTCATGCGCTCTGGGTTTAGCATTGAGCCGAGCAAATCCTTTACTCTTACTGCTTTAGCGTTCATTCACCATAAGTATGTAACTTTTAAATACCTCGCAAATCACTTTTTATTACTTTTTCTATCTCGTTATTTAGAAATTATCGTGTTCTAATGAATTTAGTAATTTATGGAGCTGTGACAAGAAGAAATACTAATTAGAAGCAACATTACTAACTGAGGTGTAGTCGTCCTGCATATGTCACCTAGTATTTGTGGCAGGGTATCTAACCCAATTTTTAATGAAGTGCAATAGTAACGCGTGAAGAGTGGATGGTGTAGAAAAAAAGGAGAAAGAAAATGAGACAAAGGAAAAATAGTACCACGACACCAACAAGTGACAACGAAAACCTGCTAATAACCGACCTGAAAAACCTGCTAACTGAGTTGACAGAGGAAGAGATGCAGGCATGCTGGGGAGGAATAGGACCGGCAGGACCGGATTATAGTTTGTCCATAGTGAAGGAAAGCAATTACCAGCTCAATCAACCAAAGGAAATCAATTACCACCTCAGATACCGCCACGTTCAACCAGCGTGAGGTAATTCGGGAGTGAATAGTTTTGATTCGGTCACCTTCGGCAACGGGATCACCTTCGGATAAACTTCTTTACCACTTCTGCCACTTGGGGGCATTCGGTTATCTGACACTGCTCCCAAAGTGTTAACTGACTAGGTGAGTAAAAACGTTTACCTTTATTGCGGCTAATTTTACGGTAACTTTCCGGGCACAGTCTCACACCCTACCATCTACCAAGCCCATTTTTGCAACACAATCTAAATTCACCATCAATCTGGTTCCCATGAACTTAATTCACCTCAATCTTCTACTCGCCACTACCGTACTTGTCGGCACCACTTGTGACACCTTGCTAGACAACACTCAAGCTCAAGCTGTAGATTTTACTTTCTCTGGTACAGTCGGTAGTTTGACAAACTTAAATGGTACACTTAGTATAGCTTTTGACACTGCTGGCAATCTCTACGCAACTAATAGCAATAACAATACGATTTCTGAGTTTAATTCCATAGGTACTTTTGTCAACAGTATTACAGGAAATTTAGATTATCCAACTGGTATAGCTTTCGACAATGCTGGCAACCTCTACGCAGCTAATATCGGTGACAATACAATTTCTGAGTTTAATTAATTCCACAGGTACCTTTGTCAACAGTATTACAGGAAATTTAGATTATCCAACTGGTATAGCTTTCAACAATGCTGGCAACCTCTACGCAACTAATTTATATAACAATACAATTTCTAAGTTCACTCCATCGTCAACCTCTTCAGTTCCAGAGCCCTCAGAAATTTTAGGCACATTAGCCTTCGCTACATTAGCTGCTGGATATTTAGTCAAGCGCCAAATTAAGAAAGTAACAGTTTCAGCATTAAAAAACTGAAGAGCGGGTGTTCAATGGGCAGAATAGCTCTCTTCCCACTTACTTGTTGAGGCAGCATTGGCACATTTTTTACAATGATTATGCAGATTCCCCCCATACTAATCTTGCATTGGGAACCGCTGGAATGTTGATTCTGTCATTGAAGTAATTGAAAGTCAGTATTAATAGTGGGCCAACTGTTGAACCGCGAGCTCGTTCAGAGGATGTCTGAGAAGTATAATTCAATACGCTAACCGTCTCACCAGAAGGCGAACCATAGCAGCATACTTTAATCAAATACAAGAAGAGAAAAATGAACCTGAGTTTTTTACTTCAAGGGACGATTATTGGCTTTTCCATTGCTGCACCAGTAGGACCAATTGGCTTGTTATGCATTCGCCGCACCCTAGCAGAAGGACGTTCGGCTGGACTTGTCTCTGGTTTGGGTGCGGCAACCGCTGATGCAGTTTATGGCTCTGTCGCTGGTTTTGGACTGACATTGATCTCCAGCATCTTAGTTAGTCAACAAAGTTGGCTGCGAGTAGTCGGGGGAATATTTCTGTGTTATCTAGGCTGCAAAACATTTTTAGCTAAACCCGCCATTGAAGCGGCAAAAGTTAAGGGAAGTAGTTGGATTGGTGCTTATGCCTCCACCTTTTTCTTAACCTTGACAGATCCGATGACGCTCCTCTCTTTTGCCACGTTCTTTGCTGGAGCGGGTGTTGCAAGTGTAGGCGGCAGCTATCTTACTGCTGGGATGTTAGTCTTGGGCATTTTTCTGGGCTCTAGCTTTTGGTGGCTACTTCTATCCAGTGGAATTAGTCGGTTTCGTACCAAGTTAAATCTCAAAGGTTTGCAGTGGGTCAACCGCACTGCTGGCGCAATCATTGTGGCTTTTGGATTAACTGCACTGGTTAGCCTTTACAAATAAATATTTCTCCACTCAATAAATATCTAGATACTCCTGGCGTTCCCAATCAGTCACATGAATGTGGAAGCGACTCAACTCAAAGTGTTTTACTGTAGTAAATAACTGACAGAATTCCTCACCCAGCATTTCCCGCATCTGGGTGTCAGCTGCCAGTCCTGCCAAAGCTTGTTCCAGATTTTGCGGTAACTTAGGCAAATTTGGGTTATCCTCACTTGGTCCCTCTACCGGAGGTGGTAACTCTAGCTGCTGTTTCACCCCTAAAAGCCCTGCGGCGATAGTGGCAGCCGCCGTTAGGTAAGGGTTACTGAGCCCCGAAGCCGCCCGCATTTCCAAATGGGTAGATTCGTCACCTGTTCCCTTAACTCGGATCATAGCCGAGCGGTCTTCAGTTCCCCAGCTAATATTAGAAGGGGCAAAAGTGTGAGGTTTGAGGCGGCGATAGCAGTTAGGCGTTGGTCCAATTAGCGGCATCATCGCTGGTGCATGCTCTAGGATACCTTGGATAAATGCCTTGGCTGTAGCTGAGAGACCATATTTATCCTGGGGATCGCCAAAGACATTTTTACCAGTACTGTGGTCGAGTAGACTGATATGAAAGTGACAGCAGCTACCAGAGAGATTAGCAGCTGGTTTGGACATAAAGGTAGCTTGGTAACCTAGTCGGTGAGCAATCTCCTTAACTGCATTTTTAAACGTGAAAGCTTTGTCGCCTCCGCGAATACCTATAGCCGGACCAAAATTAATCTCAAACTGAGAAGGGGCATACTCGCAGTTATGGGTAATAATGTCGATATTAGAACTCTGGAGGTATGCCAGTAGTTGATCGATTTCCGGCACGTATTGATTGCGGATGTGATTGAAAATGTGCAGCCCGTCAAATAGGGGTTCCTTCGTTGCGGCCTGCAGTAGGTAGAACTCAAACTCATGACCCATCATCACATCAAAACCCAACTGCGCTGCAACATGCAGCACTTGCTTTAAGACATAGCGGGGCGCAGCCTGCACTGGTTCCTCTAGACTCATATAGGGATCGCAGATCACCTTGACTGTATGCTCTAGCCAGGGCACTGGTGTCAGAGTCTCCAAGTCTGGTAGCAGAATATGATCGCGATACTTAATCTCCGCATGGTAGCCTGACCCTGGCACAACTGTCGAAGCGGTATCTAGTGCCAGCGTGCCGCCATAGAAGTTGAGCCCTTTACGGGTATAGCCTTCTACCTTGTCCGTCGGTACAACTTTTA
>JAFAVL010000581.1 GCA_019242465.1 Chroococcidiopsidaceae cyanobacterium CP_BM_RX_35
CAACATCTAGCTTAACCAAACGAATATTTTTCAAGCTGAGGCTAGATAGATAATCAGAAGTTTTTCTGACTTTAACTTGAATTTTTGGTGCGTTAGTAGAAACCTCTGTAGATACTAGTGCGGCTTGCCCACTGTTCCAAGGCTCCACGCTCATATATCCAACTTCATCATTTAAAGAAAGGGCAAAGTCGTGTACCGAAACTTGACTAAAGTTAGAAATTTCTACAGATTTTCGAATTAGTTCAATGAGTGCAGGTTGAGGCTCAAAAGCATGTACGCAACCAGTAGAACCAACCAACTTAGCTGCATACAGTGTGAGCAGACCGTAATTAGCACCAATATCAAGCATCGTATCACCAGGCCGTAGAACCCTCTGGCAAACCCAAGTAATTTTCCGGTCTAGATCGCCAAAGTAATAGATCGAACGCCCAACGTAGTCATCGAGTCGGACAAGGATAGGTGAACCATCACGCAGCTTCGCTATAACAAGTGGAGCTGGGCTTTGAGATAAGTGTTTGAAATAAAGGCTTACTCGCCAATCCTCCACAGCCACTTTAGAGCGGGTAATAGTGGCAAACAGCCCGTAGTGCCTCACGTAGTAAAGCTTGCATGTCTCTTCCTCTCTATGATACAAATACTTATCTAAGCATTCGAGCCAAAGCTCTGTTGTCATCTCTATTAGAGTGCCTTTTCAGGTAAACCCCTAGACCCCATAAAGAGTCAAGCTGAATACATTACAATACTTATAGACGGCGTAAGCGAACCAATGGAATCACTTGACAGAGTATACATAGCTTAGACTAATTTCGAACAACAAATTCTGCAAAATATATTAAGCTGTCATTCAAAAGACTAACCTTAATCGCCGTATAAGAACACTAGCCATTTATGACCAGCCCCTTCCTGACTTACCTGCACAGTCCAGAGCACCCTGTCATTGTCTTTGATGGCGCAATGGGCACATTACTCCAGACACAAAACCTAACTGCTGCTGATTTTGGTGGTCCGCAATACGAGGGCTGTAACGAGTATCTGGTATACACGAAGCCAGATGCTGTAGAGAAGGTGCATCGGGACTTCCTTGTTGTCGGTGCTGATGTGATTGAGACTGATACCTTTGGCGGCACGTCGATAGTACTAGCAGAGTATGACTTAGCAGATCAGGCTTACAACTTAAGTAAGACAGCAGCCCAACTGGCAAAGCGGGTGGCAGAGGAGTTTTCCACTCCGGAAAAACCCCGATTTGTTGCTGGTTCGATGGGACCAACAACGAAGCTGCCGACACTAGGTCATATTGACTTTGATGCAATGCAAGCATCTTTTAGGGAGCAGGCAGAGGGGCTGTATGACGGCGGGGTTGACCTATTCATTGTTGAAACTTGTCAGGATGTACTGCAAATTAAAGCGGCATTGAACGGCATTGAAGAAGTCTTTCAGCGTAAAGGTGAGCGACGCGCACTCATGGTTTCCGTGACGATGGAAGTCCAAGGCACGATGCTTGTGGGGACAGATATCAGTGCCGTGCTGGCGATTTTACAACCTTACCCAATTGACATTTTGGGGCTTAACTGCGCCACCGGACCAGATCGGATGGTAGAGCATATCCGCTATTTATCGGCTCACTCTCCTTTTACAATCTCCTGTATACCTAATGCTGGTCTACCAGAGAACGTCGGCGGTCATGCTCATTATAAGCTGACGCCGATGGAGTTGCGGCTGGCACTGATGCACTTCATCGAAGATTTGGGCGTGCAGGTGATTGGTGGCTGTTGCGGCACACGCCCTGACCACATTCAGCAATTGGCAGAAATCGCCAAAACCCTGAAACCAAAAGACCGACATCCTAACTATGAGCCAGCAGGGGCATCAATTTACAGTGCCCAGCCCTATAGCCAGGACAACTCCTTCCTGATTGTCGGCGAACGGTTGAATGCCAGCGGTTCCAAGAAGTGCCGCGACTTACTCAATGCCGAAGATTGGGATGGTTTAGTCTCTTTGGCAAAGTCGCAGGTGCGAGAGGGGGCGCATGTCCTTGATGTCAACGTGGACTATGTGGGACGCGATGGCGTGCGAGATATGCACGAATTGGTATCTCGCCTAGTAACAAATGTAACACTTCCTTTGATGCTGGACTCCACAGAATGGGAAAAAATGGAGGCGGGGCTGAAGGTAGCCGGAGGAAAGTGTTTGCTGAATTCAACCAACTATGAGGATGGTGAACCCCGATTCCTCAAGGTGTTGGAGTTGGCACGGCAATATGGTGCAGGGGTAGTCATCGGCACGATTGATGAAGAGGGAATGGCACGGACAGCAGAGAGAAAATTCGCGATCGCCCACCGCGCTTATCACCAAGCCGTGGCATTTGGCATCCCAGCGTATGAGATCTTCTTCGATACCTTAGCTCTACCCATCTCGACTGGCATTGAAGAAGACAGGAATAATGGTAAGGCAACGATTGAGGCAATTCGCCGCATTCGAGCAGAACTTCCTGGTTGTCACGTCATTCTGGGAGTTTCTAATATCTCCTTTGGTCTCAACCCAGCAGCGCGGGTGGCGTTGAATTCTATGTTTCTGCACGAGGCAATGGCAGTTGGGATGGATGCGGCAATTGTCAGTGCCAGCAAGATTCTACCTCTGGCACGGATTGAGGAGCGCCACCAGGAAGTCTGCCGTCAACTGATTTATGACGAACGCCGTTTTGAGGGAGATGTCTGCGTCTACGATCCTCTAGCAGAATTGACGACCTTGTTTGAGGGGGCGACGACGAAGCGCGATCGTTCTGCTGACGAAAGTTTACCTGTAGAAGAACGCCTCAAGCGTCACATCATCGATGGTGAACGGATTGGTTTAGAGGAACAGTTAGCAAAAGCCTTAGAGAAATATCCCCCTCTCGACGTTATCAACACTTTCCTGCTCGACGGTATGAAGGTGGTGGGAGAACTCTTTGGCTCTGGACAAATGCAGCTACCTTTCGTGTTGCAATCGGCTGAAACCATGAAAGCGGCTGTAGCTTATCTAGAGCCATTTATGGAGAAGAATGATGCAGGCAACAATGCCAAAGGGACGGTAGTAATTGCCACTGTTAAAGGTGATGTCCATGATATTGGGAAGAACCTTGTAGACATCATTTTGTCTAATAACGGCTATAAGGTGATTAACCTGGGGATCAAGCAGCCAGTGGAAAACATCATTGATGCCTATGAAGTAAATCAAGCTGACTGCATTGCCATGAGTGGGCTATTGGTAAAGTCCACAGCGTTTATGAAAGAGAATCTGGAGACATTTAATCAGCGTGGGATCACAGCTCCAGTGATTCTAGGCGGTGCTGCTCTCACACCTAAATTTGTCTATGAGGATTGTCAAAACGCTTATAAAGGTAAGGTGGTTTACGGTAAGGATGCCTTTTCTGACTTGCACTTTATGGATAAGCTGATGCCAGCAAAGGCGCAGAGGCAATGGGATGACCATCAGGGATTTTTAGATGGATTAGCTGATCCTAGGGGATCAGGTAATGGGCAAAAGTCTTTAAGTGAAGTTGAGCTTGCGCTCTTGAGGCGCCAGAGCTACCTCCGGCGAAGCCTTGAGGTAACTGAAGCGATCACTCCAGCTGAAGTGGTGGTAGATACCCGTCGCTCGGAAGCTGTGGCAGAAGATATTCCTCGTCCCACACCGCCTTTTTGGGGAACTCGGGTATTGCAAGCTGCTGATATTCCGGTGGTTGAGTTGTACGAGTATCTAGATTTGCAGGCTTTGATTGCTGGACAGTGGCAATTTAGAAAGCCACGGGAGCAGTCGAAAGCAGAATATGAGGCGTTTTTAGCCGAGAAGGTGTACCCGATTCTGGAGCAGTGGAAGCAGCGGGTTGCGGAAGAACATCTGTTGCAGCCGCAGGCGGTTTATGGTTATTTTCCTTGTCAGGCTGAGGGGAATTCTTTGTATCTTTATGAGCCGAACCGCAGAGGCACAGAGGAGGACAGCCGCGTGGGCGGTGAGACAGCGCTGCAGGAGGGTTTCCCTCCGCAGGCGACTGCGAACGCGAAGGGGTCTCCCGACTTGAGCGGATTGTCCGTCGGCGCGGAGGAACAACTGACGACGTTTGAGTTTCCTCGGCAGCGATCACTGCGGCGGTTGTGTATTGCAGATTTTTATGCCCCGAAGGTATCAGGGTTTGTGGATGT
>JAFAVL010000292.1 GCA_019242465.1 Chroococcidiopsidaceae cyanobacterium CP_BM_RX_35
GAAACTGATTCGTCTGTACAGAACCCTGAGCTGGTGTTGCTGCCTTGGCTCCCGTTGCCATCCCAAGCAGAAGTCCCAAACCAGCAAGGCTACCCCAAATTTGACTTTTACTCAACATTGACTCAACTTCCACTTAACGACGTCAACGCAGCTCCCGGAGGAAGCCTCCGGGAGAACGTTGACTATGAGATGGCTTTTGGTTGAAAGTTACGTAAGCGCAGGGCATTAGTCACAACGGAAACTGAACTAAATGCCATCGCTCCTCCAGCGATAATTGGGCTGAGCAACCAGCCAAATAATGGGAAGAGGACACCAGCAGCAATGGGAATTCCCAAGACATTGTAAATAAAGGCAAAAAAGAGATTTTGACGAATATTGCGAATCGTAGCCCGTGATAGCTGAATTGCTGTCACAATTCCTTGCAGATCGCCAGAAATTAAGGTGATATCACTAGCCGCGATCGCTACATCTGTCCCAGTGCCGATCGCCATCCCTACATCTGCCTGAGCCAAAGCAGGTGCATCATTGATGCCATCGCCAACCATGGCTACTATCTTTCCTTCCCTTTGGAGAGCTTGGACAGTAGTAGCTTTTTGCTCTGGTCGAACTTCGGCTTCCACACGCTCGATCCCCACTTCTTTAGCAATCGCTCTAGCAGTTTGGCGATTATCCCCAGTCAACATAACTACCTCTAAACCTAACTTCCGTAGCGCTCTAACTGCAGCAACTGAGGTAGGTTTGAGAGCGTCAGCAATACCGATCAATCCTTGCATCTCGCCATCCACAGCAATCCAAACAGCAGTTTTTCCAGCCGCTTCCCAAATAGATTTTTGCTCTTTAAGAGAACTGGTATCAATATCTAGTTCTTCCATCCAACGCCCGGTACCGATTTGGACAAGTCTGTCAGAAACAACACCTTGAACACCACTCCCTGCAATCGCTGCAAAATTCTGCGCTGAACCCAAATCCGCTGCTTGTTCTTTGGCATATCTGACGACAGCTTCAGCTAAGGGATGTTCCGAATTAAGTTCTACAGCTGCTGCCAGCCCTAGGAGTCTAATTTCATTTCGATTAGCTGTGCCATGAACAGTAATAAAGTCAGTAACAGTGGGTTTTCCTTCAGTCAGCGTCCCAGTTTTATCTAAAACGATTGTCTGGATTTTATGGGCAAGTTCTAGACTTTCGGCCCCTTTGATCAAGATGCCATTTTCTGCTCCTTTGCCTGTCCCCACCATTACAGAAGTGGGCGTGGCTAAACCCAAGGCACAGGGACAAGCAATCACTAGCACTCCCACAGTGGTAATCATTGCCATAGTAGGATTGCCCATGATGTCAAACCAAATCACGAAAGTGGCGATCGCAATGGCAATTACCGTCGGCACAAACCATCCTGCCACCTGATCTGCCAATCGCTGGATTGGGGCTTTGGAGCCTTGGGCTTGTTGCACCAACTTGACAATCTGAGCAATAGCTGTATCTGTTCCTACTCTGGTTGCCCGGAATTTAAAGCTACCTGTTTTGTTAATTGTTGCACCAATGACTTCATCTCCCGGCTGCTTCTTCACTGGCACACTCTCGCCTGTGATCATTGCCTCATCAAGGGTGGAAATACCTTCAACCACTTCCCCATCTACTGGAACTTTTTCCCCAGGACGTACCAAAACCACATCACCAACAATGACTTCCTCAATAGGCACATCAACTTCTTGCCCATTGCGAATCAGCCGAGCTGTTCTAGCTTGCAAACCAATTAGTTGGCGGATTGCTTCTGAAGTTTGACCCCTGGCGCGGTTTTCAAATAGTCGCCCCAGCAAAATTAAGGTGATAACTATTGCTGCAGATTCGTAGTAAGTTTCGGCAGTTAGGTGTTGAGCGGTAAAAAATCCAGGAAAAATGGTAACGAATATAGAATAGAAGTATGCGGCACTAGTACCCAGGGCAATTAGCGTATCCATGGTAGCCGCGTGACGTTTCAAGGCTTTCCAGCCATTGGTATAAAAGGATTTGCCGCACCAAAACTGGACAGGAGTAGCTAATACTAGCTGCACCCAGGGGTGAGAAAGCCATGACACAGATGAGGGCGTCCTCACTCCCATCATCGCTGGTAGCCCTCCTACCACTAGCAAAACGCTGAGTACTCCCCCTACTAAAACCTTCAAGTAGAGTTCGCGTTTTTCGGCTTCGCGATAGAGCCGCTCAACATCATTTTCTCCAGTAATCATTTCTTGGTCCTGGAGTGAGTAAGCTGAGTATCCCGCATCACTCACAACCTGCTGGATTTTTTCCAGGTTGGTTCGCTTTGGCTCGTACTTAACCGTTGCCTGTTCAACGCCAAAGTTAACACTACAATCAATAACGCCAGGAACAGATTGAATCGCTTGCTCAATGTTGGAAGCACATGAGGCACAACTCATGCCTCGAAGTTTGAGGGTGAGGGTATCCATAGCTGCTACTTGGGTTAGGGAACAACGACTAAGCGGCTGGATAGCCAGCGACAGCGATTGCTTGCTTAATTGCTGTTTCAGGTTTTTGCGTTTCAATGCTGACTATCTTAGTTTTGGTGTCAGCCTCTACCTTGGCAGCTGGATCAATCGCTGCGACTGCTTGGGTAATGGTGTCTACACAGGCAGAACAAGCGATTTTGGGAACTTTCAGTTGCAGTGCCATAGCATTAATTGAGTGATTGCAATATCAGATCCTTAGAAACTATGTTGATGCCTCAACCAGACCTAAAACCATTTTAAATTCTCCAGTTGACTGGAGAGTCAAGGGACGATATGAATATTGCGCTCAAAGTTTAATTGCCTTGGCTTTGACGGTTTCCACCACTTACGCTGTATCTCCATCATCTGCACCATATCGCTACTTAAACAAGCGTTGGCACAGTTTTCGCAATCCCGCAGGCAATTAAGACAAGCCTAGATACAAGTCTCAAGGTTAGGTTGTTGAACTTGAGTTGTCGTCATAATTTAACTTCGAAAGCTATTTGGACAAAGAGTCGACGGGAATTCCATGCAGTCCCGCGCCGATTGACGTGACGATGCGCCGTGCGGACTAGATGATGAAGCCATACTTTATGCTATTCGGAAACTACTATCCCCGTACGCCTATGTAGCGCATCGGTGGTACCCAGCTGCCTATGAGGCAATGATGATTGCTGGTAACGATGATGAACAGTCCACAACTCTCAAGCAAATGGACGACACGATGTTCGCGCAGGTGTTCAAAGACCGTCACATGATAAGACATTGTACTGCAACCTACTGAGCTGGTTCCTGCACTAAAACCTGCTCCCCTTGAACCTTGACTGTATAAGTTTGTAGCGCTCTGGTTGCAGGTCCACGTAGAACTTCACCATCTGCACTAAAACGAGAGTTGTGGCAGGGACAAACAAAGTCACTTTGACTAGCTTTCCAGTTTACAAGACAACCTTGGTGAGTACAGGTCGGATTCACTGCTACAACAGTAGATGTTTTGGGGTCGCCAACGACGAGGATTGGTTTAGAGTCGAAGCCTTGCTTGACCAAGATTTGACCGTTGTTTGTCAGTTGAGAAACTGTGCCCACGATCTTAAAGTCGCCGGGAGCAGCACTGACCGATTGCTGTTTGTCTAGAGAAAATGCTGCGATCACCACAGGTAAAGAACTTGCTATCCACCCGATTCCAAACCAGCTTAAAAAAGTTCGTCGATCCATAATGCCTCCTGCTTTTAATTAATACTTGGAAAATCTGGCATTTGAAGCCCTTCCCTACAGCATAATGAGCCATATGGAACAAAAAAGGCTAACCTAGAAGGAAAAAGTAGTGCGGATAGTCCCAATGAAAAGTGTATCGTTGTTGCGGTTGTTTTCTGGATTAGTAATTACAGTCACGCCTGGCGTGATAGCGATATTGTCATTGACCTGGTAGCGGTAGATAGCCTCTAAATGGTAGGAAGTATCTGGTTCCGCTCCCCCAACAACTTCTGGAAAATTCTTATTTTTTGGACCAAAATCATTGAAAATCACTTTAGCTTGATTGGTTGAGGCTCCCGCAAAATCTTTGCTCCCGTCACCGCCGTGGGCTAAAACAGCTGCTGGAGTAGCCAATAAGACAAGGTTCAGGACAGCCCCAGAAACACAACGAATTGTCCTCGGTGACTTGGAACGGTGAGAGAAGCGCATAATGGGA
>JAFAVL010000329.1 GCA_019242465.1 Chroococcidiopsidaceae cyanobacterium CP_BM_RX_35
GGTTGAGTGATCTACTTCCACTCCTCGTTCCTGCATCATTTCCTCGTGCGTCTCGGTAAGACAACGCATATCGACAGTACCATCGCACATTTAGGAGGATGATCTCTGCTTGAAAATGACGCCACTTAAATAGAGAGGGAGTAGGCATGGGAAGCAAGCGCGGTAACAACGAAGCTTTCCCACCCTACCATCTCACTCTCTATTTTGCGACACAACCGAATTTTGTGCTAGATAACAGTTCATTATGACTGCGAGAGTTATATTTATGTTCGTAAGTATTCCAGCTCAATTAGCTACTAACTTATCGTTTGCTTGAGTCCGTGCTAATTTTTCGTGTGTGAGGAAGCCCATGCCAGTTCAAAAGAGCCCTGACCTACCACCATCATCAGAACCTACTGACAAATCGATTCAGCATAAGTCAAATCGAGCTAAATCTAGAAGTCGGCTCTGGTGGGGGTTGGCTTTGACAACTGTTGGGCTGTTGTCAACGATAGCTGGGGGATTGTTCGCTATTTCTTTTGCCAGTAAACCTTTAATGCAAAGCCAAGCCCAGAAACAGGCAGGAGTGTTTAATAGCGCCAGCATCTCCGGCACAGGTCTATCATTTGCTCAACTCACTCACCCAGTCAATGTTTTGATTTTGGGTATTGATAACGACGACAACTTCGATCACCCACAGTTGAGTACCAAATCGACTTCGGCTCAAGCCTTCTCAAATCCTAGTGATACCATGCTGCTGGTGCGGTTCTTGCCAGATACTCATCAGATCAATGTCCTTTCAATTCCCCGAGATACCTTAGTACACTTACCCAGAATCAGTATCGCGAAAATCGACTGGGCTAACTTGGTGGGAGGGGCAGCATTAGCAGCACAGACAGTCAGCCAGCAAATCGGAGGAGAAATTCCCATTGACCGCTATGTCAGACTGAGCCGCAATGGGTTTATTCAGTTGGTCGATACCTTAGGTGGTGTCGAAGTGACCATTCCCAAGCGGATGGATTATGTAGACGAAACCCAACACTTGAATATCCATTTTCTCCCAGGTCGGCAAAAGTTAAATGGACGTCACTTGGAAGAGTATGTCCGCTTTCGCCATGATAAGTTAGGTGATATTGGACGCGTGCAGCGGCAGCAAGAAGTCCTCAAAGCAATTATGCAAACCTTGCTACAACCAGCAACACTGGCGAAGTTGCCGCAAATTCTGCAAGTCGCGCAGTCAAACATTGACACAGATTTATCGGTTCAAGAAATACTGACACTAGTCCAAGTGACATTAACGACAGACCGGGAGCGGAACAACTTTCTCATGCTACCCGGTCGATTCAGTCGCCCAGGAGAATATACTCGCAGCTACTGGATTGAAGACCGTCAAGCAGCAGCACCGATTCTGGCTCGTTACTTCAATGCCTCTAGTAACCCTGGATTAAGTGAAGCGGCGAGTGCTGTTTCCTCACCTAGTCGTCTAAGAGTTGCAGTTGCCAATGCCACAGGTCAACCAGAGGCAGGCAAGCGTGCAGTTGCTTTCTTGAGGAAACAGGGGTTCAGCCATGTTTACATCACTGAGCATGAGGTTGATACAAGTGCTGAATCTGCCTTGAAGACCCAGATAATTGCTCAACATGGCAATCCCGAAGCTGCTAGTGCAGTGCAGAGTGCGTTGGGTCTAGGACAAGTACAGGTAACAGCAACGGGTGACGTGTGGTCGGACGTCACTGTTGTGATTGGAGCCGATTTTCCTACGCAACACTATCAGTAGCGTTACGCACTGTGATCACTGCTCTTAGACGAGTAGATTTTACAACGACGAATGACAAGTGAGACATAATCACATAGACTTTTTTGGCTGAGAATATCTGAGTAAAGGTCAGGTCTAGCAAAATCCCACCAAGGCTACAATTGTTGTGTGCCACATCATCCTGCCTCAATCTGGTAACTGTGATGGTTAAAAAAGTCTTAGCCAGATTTGTAATTGTTCTAGGGGTGTCATTGCTTGTAGTTAGTTATGTGCCCTTGACCAACCAGCGGGCTATACAGAGAAGCAACTTACCCCCAAACCAGGAACTTCTAAAAGTTATTGTTCCAGACGGTCAAGCCTTCGAGGAAATCAAGAAGCTAGCCGAGCAGAAAAAATACATGAAAGCCGTAGAAGATTTGAAGAACATCTCCTCAACTAACTCGCAATATAAAGAAGCGCAAGAATTAACGTGGCAATTCCAGCAAAAGATTATAGAAACTTTGGAAGCTTGTGCGAATGGCTTTGACGCAACAGCATTAAACCACTCTAGCTTTTACAAAATTTCAGCAGGGAAGTATATTGCCCAAATTGAGTGTTATTTAAGTGCATCTCAACCAGCTTATGAATACTATTTCTATAGCGAAACCCCTAATTCTACGGAAGCCAAACCACTGAATCTGACTCAATTTGAGTTAGAATATCATAAGATTTCTAAGTTGGAATCCAATTTTATCACGGGAATCCCAGAGTTTAACAAGCAGACTCAGGAGCTGCTCGTATTACAGAAATATGGGGCTCTAGATGATTGTGGAACACTCGGAACATACGAATTTGAGAGAAACAAATTTGTCCTGAAACAATTCTTGGCTGACTTCAAATGTGGTGATAGAAAGCTCCATTATGCAAAAATCTATCCCATCAATGTCAAAACGAAAATTAACCGCAGCTAATCTGAAAAATCAACACAGAACTACCCTCCTATTGATGTCTACATTTTTGCACTTTGCTCACTAAAATTCACTGGGAACCTGGGTGGATGCCAATCCAGTTTGAGAATAGCTTACGACTGGAGTTTAGACTAGATTCCGGTGCGAAACCCAAAAGCCTTACAGTGATTGATATCGAGTCAAATGTCAGGACTGGGCAAGGCTGGGGCTTCTGTGCTACAGAAAAAATATCAGATCGA
>JAFAVL010000538.1 GCA_019242465.1 Chroococcidiopsidaceae cyanobacterium CP_BM_RX_35
CTCAGCTGGGGTAGAAGCAATGGCATCTTCTTCGCAGTTGTCTGCTACCTCCCGCAGTGCTAACTCCCGCAACGCGACTAGGTTCCGGCGTTGGAAAAAGTTCTGCAACGATTGTTGAATTTTCTCTGGTGCGTAAATTTTGCCTTCTAGTAATCGTTCTTCTAGCATTTCTGGTGTAACGTCGACTACCACCACTTCATCTGCTTCATCGAGTAGCCGATCGGGAACGCGCTCTCTTACCACCACACCCGTGATTCGCGCTACCAGATCGTTAAGACTCTCTAGATGCTGAATATTTACTGTAGAGTAGACATCAATTCCAGCATTCAAAATGACTTCCACATCCTGGTATCGTTTCTCCCGCTCGGAACCGGAGACATTAGTATGGGCTAGTTCATCCACCAAAACCACTTGAGGTTCTCGTGCCAGGATGCCATCTGTATCCATTTCCGTCAGCGTCATTCCTCCTCGGACAATTTTTTGGCGAGGTATCAGCTCCAAACCTTCTGCCTTTTGGGCAGTTTCCTTGCGACTGTGGGTTTCCAACAAACCAATCGCAACATCAATTCCATGTTGTTTGAGTAAGTGGGCTTCTTCCAGCATGCGACAAGTTTTACCTACACCAGGAGCCATACCGATAAAGATTTTGTGTTTACCTCGCTGCGCCGGGCGAATATTAGAACTTGTAGTTGGGAGGGGTTTGAAACTTGTCTCAGAAGAGTCAGGAACACTAGCGGTCTCACGTTGGGTAATCATAGTTGCATCCTATTAACAAGCAAAAAATTAGCAGGGCAAAAAGCTTTACCTCTGAGCAATCTGCTTTCTCAAGTTCCGCAACATTTGGCTGCTCCCGTCTGTGAAGGCTTGTTGGACGAGGTTGGGGATGGATTCGGCTATGGGGAGACCTGGAAAAGTAGGGCTGATGGTAGACTCTATATATTTGCCATCCTTGAGGATATGTATGGTAAGTTTGCCACTATCATAAACCCATACCTCCGGCACCTGAAGAGCTTCGTAGACTTCCATGGTGGTTTTGGAGGTGATATCGGCTTCAATTGCGAGGTCAGGGGGTGGGAAAATATCGAGATCCATCTGCATGCAGTTCCGCACCTGCTGAGCATTTTGGATGTAGAAGCAGGTATTTGGCTCTAATCCAACCGCCTTTTGTTGCCGTTTGAAGGTGGTGGAGCCGAAGTCCTCCCAATCTCGTTCTTGAGCATCAAGGAGGGTTGTCACAATATAGCCAATGATACGGTGCGGTCGTTCGTGAGCAGGTAGCGGTGACATCATCTCTAGTGTTCCCCGACTGTAGGCAATTCGGGTGCTGCGGTTCTCCCCTAGCTCTTCTAGAATTGCTTCAAACTGCTCCCAAGTTACATCATGAATGCAAATCATGTTGCCAGGAGTGAGCTGAATGTTTTTGATGGGGATAGCGATCGGGGTTGCGACAGTCATGGCGTTAATCTCTGGCTGGATAGAGCCTATCTTAAGGATATTATTACTCCTCAGCAGCCAAAATCCGCTCCACCTTAGCTTCAACTTAGGATTGGAGCCATATTCGTCAATATAATTGTTATCTGAGGCTTCATCGCTTATATTTTGTATCCTTAGTTATGTTAAATAATCTTTACGATACTGATTTTGTTCTCTGGAGCGAGAAAACTGCTCAGCTACTACGCGAACGTGCGTTTGAAGATGTTGACTGGGCAAACGTAATTGAGGAGATTGCATGTTACAGATCTGCGGTTGCCCAAGCATGTGAGGAAACGAATTTAGCTCCAGACATTTTTCCTGAAACCTGTCCCTTTACGCTGGAGCAAATTCTTTCTAATCGCTAAACAAGTAATGAAACTATGGTTGTCAATCCCAAAACCGAAACTCTGTATGATTCTGACTATTATCTCTGGCTGGAGAAAACTGTTCATCTTCTCCGAGAAGAACGATGGCAAGAGCTAGACATTCTGAATTTAGTCGAAGAACTTGAAGACATGGGAAGGAGCCAAAAACAGGCACTTCAAAGTAATCTCATTATTCTCTTGCTGCATTTGCTTAAGTGCAAATATCAACCTCAAAAGCGCACTGCCAGTTGGCTAAGTTCCATTGCCGAACACCGCGATCGCATTGACATTGCTCTGGCTGACAGTCCTAGTCTTCGATCCTCTATCCAGGAAGTATTTGACAAATGCTATGCCAAAGCCAGGAAAAGAGCAGCTATCGAAACCGAGTTACCCCTAGACATCTTCCCCGAACAATCTCCCTTCATCCCAGAGCAAACTCTTGACTTTGATTATTTACCAGAGACAGAAGAAAGAACAGCGGGGTGAATATAAATTTCTGCGGCACCGCCGATTGAGGAAGCTAATTCCCAACGTTGGGATGCAGCGACAAAGGCTTTCGGGGTTCTGGCAGTAATTTTTCCAAAAATACAACAAGGCACCATTGCTCTAAGTTATCTAGGGAAGCAATAGAAGGAACAATAACAGCTTGTGTTGATGTCGTGTTTCGGATAAAGTTCGCAGTTGAGCGAGCAATATTTTTATCTTTAAAGCAGTCCGGTGCATTTTCCAAAGAAAGCTCCGCCCAAACTTTAGGATTTCTTAGATCAAGAACATACTCTAGCTCCACTCTAAAACGAAACACCTGACGACGGTATGTTTGGGCAGCTAATTCCAGTGTACGGTCAACCCTAAAGTGTCGGGCATATTCAGCCAAGGCGACATTTTTTTCCTTTGCTAGATACAGCGTTGGTTCCCCAACAATATTCCAACGATTTTCATTGCTCCGACTGCAATATTTGAAATCATATATATCGTAGGACTTGCCAGGGGTATCAGGTATGTGTCGGACAGCGTAACCCACCCAGGGGGATATGTGAACCTGGAGGGGCATAACTTAAAAACCTGTTCCCTCAAAATCAGCAGCTAGAGCATTAATGACAGTTTCGTAGTCACCTAACTGAAGCAGGTCAAAAGCACACCGTCCGCCAAAAACTGGAAGAGGTGTTTTTAAGAACTCTTGAATCCCTTTTGGGGTATAAACCATTAATCCTAGCTCTTTGATCTCTCTGAGTTTGGCTAATCGCAACAGAGTATCTTGGTCG
>JAFAVL010000594.1 GCA_019242465.1 Chroococcidiopsidaceae cyanobacterium CP_BM_RX_35
AAGGAACTGCTACAGACTATTTTTGTCCCAAAAACGCTCTTGCATGACGGGGCAGTTCTGATCCGCGGTTCGCGAATTGTAGCAGCGGGCGTGATCCTGCCGCTGTCAGGACGCACGGCATCGCGGCAACTAGGTACGCGCCACCGAGCGGCGATGGGAATTACGGATAGAGTCGAAAACTGTATTTGTGTTGTTGTATCAGAAGAAACAGGTTCAATTTCCCTAGCAGAACGGGGAACGCTGAATCGACCACTAACCAGCAGTAAACTGAAGGAGCTGTTGGAAGCTCGATTCTCACCAGCAGTGGAACGCGAAGCAGCAGCTCCCGATCCTCTCAGTTGGGGGCGTCAGATGATTGCTAAGGGATTGGCACTAATTCCGCGTTTATCTCGTCGATTTTCATCGGCGTCTCGCAAGAAAAAATGACTGTAAAGCCAATTGTGTTACAAGATTTGCCTGCTGACCTAGAACGGGAGAGGCTGCCTAGACATGTGGCAGTCATTATGGATGGCAATGGTCGGTGGGCTAAGCGTCAAGGACTACCTCGCGCTGTAGGTCATCGTCGGGGTGTTGATGCCCTCAAGGATTTGCTCCGTTGCTGCAAAGATTGGGGAATTAAGGCGTTGACGGCTTATGCCTTTTCTACAGAAAATTGGGGCCGCCCACTCGAGGAAGTAGACTTTCTGATGGCTTTGTTTCAGCGGGTGTTGCGGCAAGAACTACGGGAGATGATGCAAGAGAATGTTCAGATCCAGTTTGTGGGCAACTTAAATGCTTTGCCGCGACCGCTGCAAACAGAGATTTCGCGCTCAATGGCTGAGACTCAACATAACCGAGATATCCAGTTCACCGTAGCAACTAACTACGGAGGAAGACAGGAGATCTTGCAGGCAACTCGGGCAATTGCACATCAGGTACAGCAGGGTCTACTCCAACCAGATGAGATTGATGAAGCCGTGTTCGAACGACACCTCTATACAGCTGGGATCTGCGATCCTGATTTGCTAATCCGAACCAGTGGGGAAATGCGAATCAGTAACTTTCTGCTATGGCAAATGGCTTATGCAGAAATCTACATTACCGAGACGCTATGGCCTGATTTTGACCGAGCAGAGTTTCACCGAGCTTTGTGCGCCTATCAGCAGCGCGAGCGGCGGTTCGGGAAGGTCTAATCTAAGGTCCTGCAAAAACGGCGTCTTCGATATCCCGGCGAGTCAGGGAATACTTGAAGGAGCGTTGAATGTCAAGACTATCTTCCCCAAAGCGGAGATAGCGGACTGTAATTTGGTCAATATCGAGCCAGAGTTCGGCTTCCCAACTTGGTTGCTGAACTCGCCAGCAATGCAGTTGTTCTTGATCTTGTTGGCAACCGTGGTCTCTAAGCCATTGCTCAATTTCGGGCAGGGGATGATTGTACAAGGGAGCATTAGCGGGAGGAAGAGGCATAAGGAGTAGGGGAGTAGGGGGAGTTCTTCATAGGGCAACTTCGCCACGGGTTAATCCAATGGCAAGTGCTAACAGTAGACAGCCCAAAAAGGTCAATCCTAGAATAAACAGAGCAAAAATTTCCCCAGCTGAGAGTGGGCGGTCAGTAGGGTCAAGGTAAGCTGAGTTAGAGCGACTCTGGGAGCGCGAAACCGGACGGTTTAGGTCAGGGGTAATTTGAATCACGCAAAGGCGCGAGTAGCCAATCTTGAGGTCATAACTCTGCCGCCGTTCTGGGTTACTGAGGGTGGCATAAGCTTCGTTCAACTGCTGGAACTTGGCAGTAGCGATCGCGCTCGGCAGCTCTGTCGTATCGGGATGGTAGCGCTTGCTCAGTTCCCGATAAGCGCGGCGAATTTCCAGTGCTGATGCCCCTGGGTGAAGTCCTAGTAAGTCATAGTGACTGGTTGGGTTTGGCATGGCGCGGTCGCTGCTGTCGGTTTTACTCAGCCTGGAGTTACAGATATTTTTCTACTATATTTAAATTTAGCCCTCTCTAGAAAGTGAGTACTTCTGGGTCTAGCATCTTTTTTTCTTGGTCCGGCTAAAGGTCAGAAATTTGTCTTTAGGAAAGCTCCAAGCCGTTTTTGCCCATACGCATAGCTCCTCACAACGTAATTGTAGTGCTTCTTGACTAGGTTTTTCAGAACTCTTCCAGGGTAGGGATAAGGGTTTAAAGTCGAACTTGCCGTAGCTAGTTTTTTTAATTGTGGGTGCAATGAGTACCCTCATTGTTCCTGGGTCAATAGTCATTAAATAGAGATCGAAGAGTGCGTGGAGGTCAGCCCGTAAGAGCAACCCATTTGAGACACAATCAGTTTGAGTACCAAGGTAGGGCATGATGTGAGTAGCTTCTAGAGCTAGTTCTACATCTTCTCCTGTGATCGCACATTTTCTGTTGTAGGCTTGGAGTAACGCCTGACGAAATAAAGGTTGTCCTTGTCGTTGGACAATAAATTCACTAGTCCGCTTTCTAGCATCTTCGACACTTTTTGGAATCAGATACTCATCTTCAACGTGCTTTTGGGCAATAGCAAGTTCCTCAAGAGCGGCATTTCTGTATTGCCCTTGTCTATGAACTGTAGCGAGTTGAACGCCGTATCCCTGTTCTGATAATTTCGATAAATGTTCCTCCCAGTAATACTCTAAATACTTAATAGGCTCTTGACAAAAACTCAATCCTGAAAAATTGACGTGGAAATTTACTGAAAACAGTTCCGATGTTTGTTGTCGTAGGTAGTCGATCTCTAAAGACCGATTGTAGTCAACAACCGAATGCCATTCATACGTTATTCTTAAATCTGAGTCATCGTCTGCATATTGGTTATTATAGGTAGCACTGAGCGCCTTGTAGTGCTTACTCTTTAGTTTTAGCTGCTCTGCTTTTTCAGCAGCAACAATGTACCCCCGGGCAAAAAATCCCGGAGATTCTGCACTACCTACTCGTTTGAAAAATGCTTGTTCGCCTACTTGAATGTTGCTTATGTGTCCACACTTCCAAATGCCCCGATGAACTTCTCCTTTAACTAGCTTTTCTTTGGCTGCTGCGATCTCATTTTCAATATTAGAATTGTCATCTTTGTTGCATAGAAAAATCCTTGTTTGAAGCTGTGTTCGACTGAGTTCTGGATGAAACATAACCTGAGCTGACAGACAAAGGACTGAAACACTATAATGTTAGTGTCATATAATACTAATAACCTCAGTCAATTTACTTAAAAAACTTTTAGTTAGGGACAGGGTGTGGTAAAGAGAATGAAGATTTTCCTTGCCTTCTTTTTCCTTCCCTTACACACAACACCATATTTCAGTCGAAACTTACCCGCATCGATTTTCGACGATACGTCACTCCACAAATTGCTGACAACAGCAGCCAACCCAGCGAATTGATCCGCACATCAAATACCGTTACGTCTACCGTATTACAGAGTATACAAGCAAAAAACGCAACCAAATAACTGAAAAAGACCAGTTTATCTTGAGTCATCTGCTGTTCTAAGACAAATGACGCTGCGGATGTCCAATAGCGCAAACTCTGTAAGCCTTGGACAACAATCCAACTGACCCAGCCACAGAAAAACCCAGCACCCAGAATGCCAGTTTCAGCACTTAGCATCAGTAAAAAGTTGTGAGGATGACCAAGCCAAGTATGTGTCTGGGCGTAATACAGAGGGGTAAAATTGCGCAACCCCCAACCCAACCAAGGATGTTGTTGAGTGAGAGACCAAGCAAACTCCCATTGGGTTTTCCTGAGCGTTGGCAGTGGGCGGTTGAGATACATTTGGTCTGTTAGCCGCGTCCAGAAGAAAGCTGGGATCACTGCTCGGAGCCCATATTGTAGTGGTGAAGGTCCAAAAGCAGCACAGAGGACACTTCCGACGGCAAGCGCCACTCCAGCCAATAGCCACCGCCAACCCTGATAAATGGCAAAGGCAAGCGATACCAAAACAGCGATCGCCCAAGCATTCCGCGAGTCTGTCAAGATCAAAGCAACTAAATTGCCAATAACTGCTACACTCAAAAATCCAAAGCGCAGCCGCGCAGTTAGGGGTAAGTGAGGTTGGACAACAGTTTGCAGGTTTTCAACCCATAAACCCAGTCCGAGACAGAATACAATGACTAAGTATGTAGCTAGTGTATTAGCATACATGAAGACGGAAGACATCCGACCCGGCGGAGAGCCGTTAGGGTCGATTACCCAGTCCAACACAGCTCGCAAAACTTGGAAGTGAGTTAACCAGCTCCAACCCCAAAATAATTGCCCCAAACCTATTATGACCACTGGGAAGGAAGTTAATACTAGAATCCAAGCCCACTGACGCAGCTGGGCAGGGGTTTGAAAGAGGGCGCTATAGCCAGCAAATACCAAGAAATACGGTAAGAAATTAAACAAGCCTAAGAAGGCATCTGGAGGGGAGTATGCAAAGCTAGCAGTCACTATTAGCCACAGGCTGAAAACAGCGAGTCCCCAATTTAGGGGG